>JAYTNC010000283.1:0-3359 GCA_043748515.1 Gemmatimonadota bacterium
TCGTCACCGACGATCTCGATCGTGCCGGACTCGGACTTCGTCTCCGCTGGCTCTCCGGCGGCATGAGTGACGAGTCGCGCACGGTGCAGCGCTACCTCCTTCCCGAACGCTCCGGCTACTGGCTCGGCGCGAAGATGGTGGACGACGCCATCGCCGAGAAGGGAATTGCCTGGGCCCTCAGGGCCGAGGCGCAGGAGTTGGTGCATTTCGCCGACGCGGCCGCCCGCACAGCATAGTTCGACGGCGACCCGCTAGGTGGACGCGCGCGACCGGCTCCGGGGCCGGCCGCGCGTCGTCAATTCAGGGCGGATCGCGGAGGTCGGACGTTCGTTCACTTCCCCACACAGAACGTCCGGAACACGCGCCCGAGCACCTCGTCCGCGTCGATCCCTCCGACGAGCTCGTCGAGCGCGAACACGGCCGCGCGCACGTGCGTCCCTGCGACCGGCGCCGGCAACACCCCGTCACGCCACGCGTCGATGAAGCGCTCGATCTCGTCGCGTGCCGCCTCGAGCGCGTGCACGTGTCGCGCCCGCGTGACCGTGGCATGCTCTTCCGCCGGATCCGGTGCGAGCGTGCGCGCGATCGCGCGCACAGCGTCGCGCACCGCCGTCAGTCCCGCGCCCGTCGCCGCGCTCACCGCGACCGCCGCCGTCGCGCGCACGGTGGGCGGTGGGCGCCACGTCTCCTCACCCGCGATCAGGTCGGCTTTCGTGCGCACGGCGATCAGTGGCGCCGCAGAGTGCGCGCGCACCGCATCGCACGCGCGCGCGAGCTCGTCGTCGCCATCCGCGCACACGAGCACGGCGTGCGCTCCGGCGAGGCGGAGCAGGCTCACCTCAACACCCAGCCGCTCGACTGCCTCGGCACTTTCGCGAAGTCCCGCGGTGTCCACGAACCGGATCGGCAGCGGGTCGTCGTCCACGAGCAACTCGATCGCGTCACGCGTCGTCCCCGGCACTTCGCTCACGATGGCGCGCGTCTCGCCCGCGAGCGCGTTGAAGAGCGAGGATTTTCCCGCATTCGGCGCGCCGGCGAGCACGACCACGAACCCGTCGCGCGCGAGCTCCGCCTGGGGAAGCGTGGCGCGCAGTGCGTCGATCCCGGCGCGCGCGTGCTCCGCCGCCGCGAGCGCCCGCGCCCGCGGGAGCGGACCGTCGTCCTCGTCGGGGAAATCGATCTCGTAGGCGATCAACGCTTCCACGTCGAGCAGCGCCTCGCGCAGCTCGGCGATCCTGTGCGAGAGCGCGCCGCCGAGCTGGAGCAGCGCCGCGCGATGCATCGCGGCCGAGCGCGCATCGATCAGGTCGGCGATCGCTTCCGCCTGCAGGAGATCCAACTTGCCGTTGAGCACCGCGCGCTCGGAGAACTCGCCCGCGCGCGCGGGCCGCGCACCGGCCTCGACGAGCGCGGAGAGCAATGCCCGGCTCACATACGCGCCGCCGTGCACCGAGAACTCGACGGTGTCCTCTCCGGTGAACGAGCGCGGTGCCACCTGCGCGGTCACGACGGCCTCGTCAAGCGGTTCGGCGGGGCGGTCCGCCCGGTGCAGCCGCACTCGCGTGGCGCGGCGGGGCACGAGGTCCCGGGGGACCCCGAGGCGCGCGGCGATCGCGCGCGCCTCGGGGCCGCTCAACCGCACGACGGCGAGCGCCGCGCGACCGGCTGCCGTCGCGACCGCGGCGATCGTGTCGCCGCGGAGGTCAGCGACGCTTCCGCTCGCCCCCAGCAACGACGACCACCGGTGCCTGCGTCTTGCCGCGCTCGTTCGAGATCAGCCACTGCTGCGGGAGCGCCGCGAAATTCTGCACGAACCAATAGAGATTCAGGCCGGCCGCGAAGTTGATGCCGAACACCGTCATCATGACCGGCATCAGGTACGCCATCATCTTCGTCTGCGGATTCGGCGGCGAATTGCGCATGCCGATCCACGAGAGCAGGAACATCGAACCGCCGGTGATGAACGGCGCGATGTAGTACGGGTCGGCGACCGAGATGTCCGGGAACCAGAGGAACGGCACGCCGCGGAACTCGATCGTGTTCTGGAAGACGAAGAAGAGCGCGAGCAGGATCGGCATCGGCAGCAGCATCGGGAGGCAGCCGGCGAGCGGCGCGAACGGGCTGATCCCCGCGTCCGCGTACACCTTCATCACCTCGGCGCGCTGCTTCTCCGGGTCGCCCTTGTGCTTGTTCTGCGCCGCTTGCACCGCCGGTGCGATGCGCTGCATCGTCATCTGCGAGCGCATCATCTTGCTGTTGAGCGGCCACATCAGCACGCGGATCGCGACGCCGAAGATCACGAGGATCCAGCCGTACTCCAGCACCAGCGTGCGTTTCATCCACAGGAGGATGCGCATGACGATCGTCGCGAACGGCTGCACGACGCCGCTGATCCAGCCGCCGTACGGGTTCACGTGCTCGAACTCGCGGCCGAGCGCGACGAGCCGCTCCCACTCCTGCGGGCCCGCGTAGAGCTCGAGCGCCACGCCGTCCGGCCCGATCGGCGAGATCACCGTGGCCTGCGCCCGCGCCGCGACCTTGTTGATGCGCATCGCGCCCGTCACCTGCAGCTCAGCGAGCGGCGACGCCGCGCTGTCGCGCGCGAGCAAGCCGACGAGGAAGTACTTGCTCTTCGCCACCGTCCAGGTGAACGGCCCCGGGCGCAGGAGGCGCTCCCCGGGATCCGGGTTGCGGAAGTCGACGCGGTCCGCGCCGCCGGCCGGCGTGCGCATCGCGTACGCGAGGTGACGTCGGTCGTCCACCGAATCGCGCTCCTGCGTGTCGAAGCCCTGCGGCAGGTCGGTGAGGAGGAAGGCCGGCGCGCTCACGCCCGTGACCTGGACGTCGACTGCGGCGAGATAGTCGTCGGGCGTGATCGTGTATGCGATGCGCGCGACGCCGGTCCCGACCGCGGCCGTGAACGTCAGTCGGGCACGACCCCCGACCGTGTCCTCTGCGACCGCGAAATCCATCGCGTCGAGCCGGATCGTGTCGCCGCCGGCGATGAGCCTGTAGCGCACGAGCGGCACGCCGCCGTCGCCGAGTCGCACGAGGCCGGTCCCACCACCGAGCCGCTTGTACCGCGGCAGGTCGGCGCCCAGCAACGAAGCGCCACGCGTGCTGAAGTCGTACGTCGCGAGAGGAGTCGCAACACCCTCCGCGTCCGCGGTCATGCTCGTGAGGCGCAGCGTGCGCACTTCTACCGCGGGAGCGACGGGCGGCGTCATCGTCGGCGCGGCACCGATGGTCGGTGCGCCAGCCGCCGACGTACCCGCCACCGCCGCGGCGGCCGTGGTCGGCGCCGGCGCGGTGCCGATGCCGGCGCTGTCCGTGGTCGACGGCACCGCGGAGCTCACGGC
>JAYTNC010000284.1:0-2507 GCA_043748515.1 Gemmatimonadota bacterium
GAGATCGCGGCCTTCGAGCATGCGGTGCGCAACGACCTGAACATGGAAGTGCCGCGCGTGCTCTGCGTGCTCAACCCGCTCAAGGTCGTGCTCACGAACTACCCCGAGGGGCAGGTCGAGGAGCTCACGGCGCAGAACTACCCGCACGACGTGCCCAAGGAAGGGACGCGCATGGTGCCCTTCTCGCGCGAGCTCTGGGTGGACCGCGACGACTTCATGGAGGATCCGCCGAAGAAGTTCTACCGGCTCTCGGTGGGTCGCGAGGTGCGGTTGCGCTTCGGCTACCTGATCACCTGCACCGAAGTGATCAAGGACGCGGCGGGCAACGTGACGGAACTGCGCTGCACCTACGATCCCGAGACGCGCAGCGGCAACGCGCCCGACGGTCGGAAGGTCCAGGGCACCATCCATTGGGTATCGGCGGCGCAGGCGAAGGACTGCGAGGTGCGGCTCTACGACCGGCTCTTCTCGCAGCCCGATCCCGATGCGATGCCCGAGGGGCAGGACTTCATCTCGGCGCTCAATCCGCACTCGCTCGTGGTGATCGCGAACGCCAAGGTGGAGCCGAGTGTGGCGCACGATCCGGTGGGGACGCGCTATCAGTTCGAGCGGACCGGGTACTTCATGAGCGACGAGGAGAGCACGGCGGAGAAGCTCGTGTTCAACCGGATCGTGGCGCTGAGAGACAGCTGGGCGAAGGAAGTCAAGAAAGGATGAAGGCTGAAGGATGAAAGAGGGCGGCCCGTACGGGCCGCCCTGCTGTCCACCTCCATCGACCTTTTCGCTGCGGCGTTCGACGGCGTTCGACGGCGTTCAGCGCGGGCGGGCGGGGGCCGGATCCGTGGCAGCGAGCGGCTCGAGCAGCAACCACTCCTGCGGGCCACCGCGCCATTCCTGCACCGACTCCACGCAGCGCGCGGGCATCAGGTGCGAAAGTGACGGCGCGAGCGCAGTCGGAAAATCTTCGAGCGTGCGCGGGCGGGGCACGAGCGTCGTGATCGTGTGCGAGTCGCCGTAGCGCGCGACGATCGCGTCGCGGCAGCCGGCGCGGAGCACGTCGTGCGTCTCGATCAGCATCGTCGTCGCGCGGAGCGAGGGTACGCGCACGGGGTCGGTGAGGTCGAGCTCCGCCCCTTCGACATCCATGACCACGAGCGTGGGCCCCGGCCCGGCGCAGGCCCGCTCGAGGTTCTCCGGCTCGGCGGCGCCGAGGATCTCGGTGCGTGCGGCGAGCCCGTTCCGTGCGACCGTCGCCGCGATCACCGCGCGCGCCTCGGCGGTGAGTTCGAACACGACGAGTTCGGCGCGGGGCACGCGCAGTCCGAAGCCGACGATGTAGAAGCCGTTGCCGCCGCCGACGTTCACGATGCGGCGCCAGTCGCGCGCGCAGAGCGACTCGATGATCTCATGCAGCTCGCGCTCGTAGCAGCCGAGCAGGTGCGGCAGGAACGGATGTGGCGCGAGTTTGAGACCCTTGAACGGCCCCGACACGACCGCGCCGCCCGCCGCGCGCCAGGTGACGGAGCGGAAGAGCGTGTCGGCGGGATACATGAGCGGCCGGAACGTGGCGCGCGCCCCTTCGCCGAAGAGGGCGCGATACAGCGGGCGCAGCGCCCGGCGGATCAGCCTACCGCCGCTTGTCGGTCGTGATCACTTCGATCACGCCGGCCTCGTGCCCCGGACCGCGGACCTGCACGGCGCGGTTCTGGTCGAGATAGCGCATCTCGACGATCTTGAGCGACGGGACCGTGATGAGCGAGGTCTCGAGGTCGGGCTGCCGGATGTCGTCGATGTAGACGACCACCTGCATGGCGCCGCCGGTCTCGCCCATGACGTTCGAGCTGTTGAGACGGCCGCGCGGCGGCGCGAGCCACTGCGGGCGAAGCAAGCGCACCGCATCGCGGGCGGTGACGATGCCGGTACCGGCCTCGTCGATCTCGACCTTGGTGAGGCGGTTGCGGTCGCCGCGTGGGCGCGACGCGCGCTTCTGCGGTGTGGAATCCTGCTGCTGCGCCTCGACGAGCGTCGGCGCGAACGCGAGTGCGGCGACGAGGAGGAGCAGGCGACGAACGTTGCGCATGGGCGTACTCCGTTCGGGGGTGGGTCGATCGGGGTGCGATCGGCCGTCTCGTGGAACTTAGCGCTGCGCTGGCGCTCGCGCCTGTTCGACGGGTAGTATGTGAAGCCGACCTCCTTCTCCCGCGCGCATTGATCGGTCTCCACTTGCAGTCATGGCTCACCGGGATCGCCGGAGCGGTCGCGACCGCGACCGCGACCGCGATCACGCTCGTCGCCGCGGCGCAGGCGCCGCTCGAGGCGCAGTCGATCGCGGGCCGCGTGGTCCGCAGCACCGACGGCGCGCCGATCCTGGGTGTGGTGGTGTTGCTGCTCGACGGCGCCGAACTCGTGCGCGCGCGAACGCTCTCCGATATCGAGGGTCGCTTCGTGGTCCGCGCGCCATCGCCCGGCACCTACCGCCTCCGCACGCTGCGCATCGGCTACACCGC
>JAYTNC010000285.1:0-2160 GCA_043748515.1 Gemmatimonadota bacterium
CCGGACGGCACCGCGTGCTGCGAGATCGCCGGCGTGCGGCGCGGCGTGACGGGGTGCTCACCGGTCAGCTTGAGCTGGGCGCGGAGCCGGTCCGCGTCGGCGGCGTGCAGGGCGCGCATCTCCGCGCCGAGTCGAACGCGCATGTCCACCTGGGGCCGATGATCCTCGAGCGGTTCGATCGCCCCCGTTGCGACGAGGCGCGGCAGGGCCACGCGCAGGAGATGGTCGCGCACCTCGTCGAGCGAGAGACGGCCGGCCTCGGCTTCCACGTCGCGCCCCTCGGCGCGCATCGCGTCGAGGTGGTCGTCACGGTACGAGATCGCGACGTCGTGGAACGGCGCGCTGCCGTCGGCATCGGCGCGCTGGCAGACGGCGAGCAGGCAGAGGGCCGTCGAACGATCGCCGCCGGTGAGGCGGGCGAGCAGCGCGCGGTCGAGGCCGCCGTCGGGATTCGGACTGGTCAAGGGCGCGTGGCCGGAGGCTTGGCGGTGGGTTTGCGAACGGAGTCGGGCTGGACGGGCTCGACGGGCTCGAGGAACAGCCCTGACGCGCGGTCACGGACCGCGACGTTCGAGACGTCGCCCTCCACGAAGGAGACGATTATCTCCCGCCCTCGGTTGTAACTGATGTTGGGCGGGCCCTTCACGCCGCCGGACGGCGCCAACTGGTAGAAGGCGCGGGCGCTGCCGACCGCGGTCACCTGGCGCATCCGAGCGCTCGACGTGGTGTCCCCGGTCGCCGCCGTGTCGAAGAGCGCGACGATCGTGTCGCCGGAGAGCCAATCGCGCTCGCCGCTCACGATCGCTGCGGTGTCGACCCGCGTGTACGCGAACGCGCGCCCGAGCGCGTGAAGCTCCCGCAGCCGTTGTCCCGGCATGAGGATCTCCAGCGAGTCGGCCTCCATCTGCTGCTCGGGCGCGTCCGCCTTCGCGCGACCGCCCCACACGAAGACCCGTTCCATCTGCTGGTTCGCGATCCGGAGGTCGATCGTGTCGCCGGTGAGGGTGAGCGAGTCGCTGAGGATCCGCGCCTCGCCGTCCGACCGCACCCGCTCGATCCGCTGTTCTCGCGACCAGAGGTCGATCACGATGCCGGTCAGCGTGAACGGCCGCTCGCCCCGGCCCTGGATCGACGGCTTCCTGAGCAATCGCGCGAAGCCGGTGCCCTGGTCCATGGTCGCCGAGTCCGCCTTGGCGATCATGTCCGGCCGTTCGATCACCACCTGGCCCGCGGCCCACATCAGCGAATCGTTCTGCGAGATGACGACGTCCGCGGTGAGGTCGACCGAGTCCGACTTCGCGGCCTCGCCTGGGAGCGGCTTGCGCGGCTTGGTGCTGTCGCTGGGCGCCATCCGCACGAAGGGGCGACCTGGCGCGCGCCAATGCGGCGTCTCGCGCAGGCCCGGCTTCGCGCGGAAGTATTCCAACTCCGGCCCGACGAACCGCGTGCCGGTGTTCGTCTTGCCGCGCACGTTGCCGGTCGCGAGGAGGCGCTCCTCGACGGTGTAGTACACCATCCGGTCGGACTGCATATTCATCCGCGGCTCGGAATAGCGCACGCGGTTGATGAGGATGAGTTCGCCCCGGTCGGCGTAGTGCTCCGCGCTGTCGGCGAGGAGGCGGTTGCCCTGCCCTTCGCAGGTCGCGTCGACGCCGCCGCTGATGTACGTGTAGCGGGCGCCGGTCGCGGAGGTGAAGTACCGCGCCGCCGTGGTGTCCGCGCCGCGCGCCACGCCCGTGAAGACGAGCACACAGGGCTTGCCGTCCTGCGCCGCGGCGATCGCCGGGAGCGCGCAGGTCAGCGCGCCGGTCAGCGCGGTGAGCAGCACGACGACGTGGCGCACGCTCAACCCCCGGGCACGCGGAAGGTGCCGCCGCGTCCGCTCCGCACCTTCAGGACCTCGACCGCATTCAGGCTCGGATCGGTGCGGAAGCCGACGCCGCTGATCTCCTTCTCTCCGGGCTCGGTCAGCACGAACGCCGAGTCGGAGGTGACCTGGTTCTGCGACTGGATGTACCGGATCATCGGCGTCTTGAGCACGCGACCGTCGACCGAGGTGATCACGACGTCGCCCCAGGCCTCGAGCACGTTGCTGCGCGTATTGAGGTTGCCCACCCGCGCGGTGAGCGTGGCCTCCTTGGCACCGGTCGCGCCGAAGAA
>JAYTNC010000286.1:0-9550 GCA_043748515.1 Gemmatimonadota bacterium
CCGATGGGCGAAGGCGAGCGAGTTCTCGGCGGCGCTCGCAGACGCCGGCGCGGGCGCGCCCTACGCCACTCGCTCGCGCTCGGGGCAGGGCGCGACCGCGCCCCGCCCCGCCGGCCGCACGCGCGCGCTGCTCGCGCTCACCACCACGCTCGCGATCGTGGGCACGGGGAGCGCGGTCTGGTTCGCGACCCGCGACGCGCGACTTCAGGCGCTGATGCCGGCGGCCGTGCGCTTCGACGTCGCGCTGCCCGATAGCGTCAGGCTCTACACCGTGAGCGGTCGACGGCTCGCCCTATCGCGCGATGGCGCGCAACTCGTGATCGTCGGGACCAAGGGGGGTTCGACCCGCCTCTATCACCGCCGGATGGACGAGACCGAGTTCCGACCGATCCCCGGCTCCGAGCGCGTGACGTACACTGGCAACGTCGACCCTGTATTCTCACCTGACGGCGCCTCGATACTGTTCCGTTCGGCCGATGCGCTCCTGCGCATCCCTACGTCCGGCGGGATCGAAGAGCGCGTGGGCGCAGCGGGGTCTGCAAGCTGGGGCGACGGCAACCGGATCGTCTTCACCGCCGGGGACACGCTTCTGGAGACCGCCCCGGATGGCAGCGCGAGACGCGTGATCTCGATCCCCGACGCCGGCGCGGAGAGCCTGCACCTCCGTTGGCCCTCGGTGCTCCCGCGAGGCCGGCATGCACTCGTCAACCTTCGTCGCCGAGGCGGGCCGCTTGACGAGGATCGGCTCGGTGTGGTCTCCCTCGAGGACGGCAGCATCGAAGACCTCGGCATCGTCGGCACGAACCCGCTCTACTCCGGCACCGGGCACATCGTCTTCGGTCGCGCGACGGGTGAGGTGTTCGCGGTGCCGTTCTCGCTCGGGTCGCGGAAGGTGCTCGGGCCGCCCACACGGATCCTCGAGAATGTCTGGGTCGGTGGGGGCGGAGCGGTAGGGGTGGCCGTCTCGCAGACCGGGACGCTGACGTATCACGAGGGGGACTTCGTGGGGCGCCAGCGCGCGCTGTGGGCGGTGGGCGTGGATGGCACCGAGCGCCGCGTTCCCGCGGCGGAACAGGACTACTTCCTGCCTCGGGTCTCGCCGGATGGCCAGCGCGTCGTGGTCGAGGTCAACGCCGACAATAGGTGGCCGCCCGAAGGCCCGATCGTCCTGCTCGATCTCCGCACCGGAGCCGTGCAGCGGCTCGCGGCGCCCGGCGAGGGGCTCTCGCCGGAGTGGTCGCGAGACGGTCGGCGTGTCGCCTTCCTCCGGTTACTCGGGCCGATCGGACGCGAGATCGTCTCACGCGCTTGGGACCGGAGCGGCGCGGATCAGGTGCTCTTCCGCGACTCGTCGGCGCTGCTCTTCGATTTCCGGCTCGGGCCCGCCGGCGGTTGGAGCATCCTGCGGAGCGGAAGCGCCGGCTCCGAGACCACAGTCCAGGACATCCTGCTCGCACCGGCCGAGAGCCTCTCGCAGGCGCGGCCGTTCGTGGCGACGGCGGCGCACGAGGTCATGCCGGATCTCTTCCCTGATGGGCGCTGGCTCGCGTACGCGTCCGACGAGTCCGGCCGCCAAGAGATCTACGTGCAGCCCGTTCCCGGCCCCGGGTCGCGCGTGCAAGTCTCGATCGCCGGCGGCGAAGAGCCGCTCTGGTCTCCGCGGGGTGGCACACTCTTCTATCGGAGCGCGGAGCGCTCGGTCATCGCCGCGCGGCTCGAGATGGCCCCGCTCCGCGTCACGCAGTGGGACACACTCTTCGTCGATCGCTTCCTGCGAGGCTCGAACAAGCGGAACTGGAGCGTGTTCCCGAACGGACGGGAGTTCCTGCTGATCGGGGGAGTCGGGACCACGGGAGGTACGAAGGCGGTCGTGAACTGGCCGCAGCTGCCGGCGATGCGGCGCACGGGAATCGACCCGCGATGAGCGCCATCACCGACCGCCTCGCCGCCGCCCTCGCCGGCCGCTACCGCATCGAGCGCGAACTCGGCGCCGGCGGCATGGCCACCGTCTACCTCTGCGAGGACCTCAAGCACGACCGCAAGGTCGCCATCAAGGTCCTCAAGCCCGAGCTCGCCGCCGTGCTCGGCGCCGAGCGGTTCGTGGTGGAGATCAAGACCACCGCCGCGATGAGTCATCCGCACATCCTGCCGCTCTTCGACAGCGGCACAGCGGACGGCTTCCTCTTCTACGTCATGCCCTACATCCAGGGCGAGACCATCCGCGAGAAGCTCAATCGCGAGACGCAGTTCGGCGTGGACGAGGCCGTGCGCATCGCGCGCGAGGTGGCCGACGCGCTCGACTACGCGCACCGGCACGGCATCATCCATCGCGACATCAAGCCGGAGAACATCCTCCTGCACGACGGCCGCGCGATGGTGATGGACTTCGGCATCGCACTCGCCGTGAGCGCCGCGGCCGGGGGCCGCATGACCGAGACGGGACTCAGCCTCGGCACGCCGCACTACATGAGCCCCGAGCAGGCGACGGCGGAGAAGGAGATCACGCCGCGCAGCGACGTCTACTCGCTCGCGAGCGTGCTCTACGAGATGCTCGCCGGCGAACCGCCGCACAGCGGCGGCTCGGCGCAGGCGATCATCATGAAGATCATCGCCGAACCGGCGCAGGTGGTGACGCAGCTGCGGAAGTCGGTCCCCGCCAACGTCGCGGCCGCGCTCGACAAGGCGCTGCAGAAGGTGCCCGCCGACCGCTTCGAGAGCGCGGCGTATCGCGGCGCCTCTTCGGCGTGACGGCCGCCGTCGCGCTCATCGCCACGGCCGTGGCGGCGTGGGCGTGGGTGCGTGCCGAGGACAACGGGCCCGCGGCGCAGTCCGTGCAGTTCAGCATCGACCTGCCGGACAGCCTCATGGTGGACTATGTCACCGTCGCACCCGATGGCTCGAGCATCGTCATCGCCGCCCGGGTCAATGGAGTGCGGCGACTCTACCGGCGCAGCGTCGACGACATCGAGGTGCGTGAGCTCGAAGGTGCCGAGGGCGGCGCGCAGCCGTTCTTCTCGCCCGACGGCGCATCGATCGCGTACTTCGTCGCGGGCGAGTTGCGGAAGCTCCCGCTCGCGGGAGGAGCGCCACGGACGCTCGCGACGTACGAAGCCGGGCGCGTCGCTTCATCCGGCACGTGGGGGACGGACGGCACCATCGTCGTGGCGATCGCACTGTCAGGCCTCTGGCGCACCGACGCGGATGGCGGGGCGTTGCGACCATTCACCATGCTCGACTCCGCGGCCGGGGAGTTCGCGCATGTGCGGCCGAGATTCCTGCCCGACGGCAGGACGGTCGCCTTCGCGATCGCGGGGGCCCAGCGAGCATCGCCGCTCCGACTCGCGTTCGCCGCGCTCGACGGAACGGTGACGCGCACCGAACTGCAAGCGAGCACGGTCGCTGCACTCCACGGCGATTCCTTGGTCATCACAGGCAGCGAGGGGTCTCTCTCGTTGGTGCCCTTCGACCGGCGCAAGCGGACGGTCGGGGTCGCGGGTCCGGCTGTGGTGACGGAGGTGCTACCCAGCCAGCTCGGCAGACCGATCTGGGACGTCTCGGCGAACGGGACACTGGCCCATCTCAGAGGCAGACGAGGACGGTGGCTGGTCACCGTCTCGCGCGCCGGCACCACGCAACAGCTCATGCCGGACGCGCGCGACTTCCGCCGTCCCAAGCCATCCCCCGATGGCGAGCGGGTCGTCATCGAGGTACTGGGCGCCCGCTCCACCGACACCGAGCTCTGGATCTTCGACCGCCGGGCCGGCACCCTGCAACGGCTGACATTCGGGGGAGGGGTCGACGCTGTCTGGACCACGGACGGCAAGCGCATCGTGTTCTCCAAGCGGGACAGTCTCGGGAGCAACGAACTGCATTGGCAACTCGCGGATGGAAGCGCTCCGGCGGAACGCCTGCTCGAGCGTGCCGGCAACCAGTTCGCGCTCGCGGTCACGCCGGACGGCAAGGGCGTCGTCTTCGACGATATCTTCTCGGTCGGCGCCGCCGCGGACATCTGGCTGCTGCCGCTCGAGGGCGATCGCACGCCACGTCCGATCCTCGCGACGGAGTTCAGCGAGCGACTGCCGTCCATCTCGCCCGACGGCAGGTGGATGGCGTACACCTCGGACGAGTCCGGCCGGACCGAGGTCTACGTGCGGCCGTTCCCCGGCCCGGGGGCCAAGGTGCAGATCTCCGTCGCCGGTGGCGATCAACCCACCTGGAGCGGCAACGGCCGCGAGATCTTCTATCGCGATGCGACGAAGATGGTCGCCGCGGCGGTGCAGGTGAGTCCGGCGTTCGGCGTCACGTCACGCACGCCGCTCTTCGACGATCCGTTCCTGCGCTCGGGGACGCTCGACTACGACGTCATGCCGGGCGGCGGGTTCGTGATGCTGCGCTCAGGCGCGGCGCGGCAACTCATCGTCGTCACCAACTGGCCGCCGGCACCGTGAAACGCTGCAACGCCGCGCAACGCTAGCCGAAGAACGCCTTCTCCGGATTCTCGGCCAGCACCGCCTGCATCGCGTCGGGACCAAGCCGCTGCGTGAACGCTGCCGGATTCAGCCCCGCGGCGCGGAACCCCGCACAGAACAGGCGGTCGATCGGCGCGAGCGCGAACAGGTGACCGTCCGGGGTCGCCCCTTCAGCGAGGATGCGATCCGGGAATCTCGACTCCCACAACTCATGCAGCAGCGCTGCGGTCGCGCGGTGCTCGTCACTCCGGAGCTCCGTGTTCCGTGCCTCCGCCGACGCGAACAGATCGGGCAAGCGATGCCCGAACTTCTTCATGTCCGCCAGCGTCGTGTGCCGGGCGAGCGATGCCTTGAGCACGAACTCGATGGCGTGATGGAGGATGTGCGCGGACGCCAGCTGTCCTGCGCGCGCGCGCAGCGCCAGCCTTCCCGCGGCGTAGTAGCCGAGTGCGAGGGCGGCGAACTCGTGTCGGACTGGATCGGGCAGTGGGGGCATTTGGTTCCTCGAATGAGTCCGATGTGTTCCAGCAATGCATGCATCAGCTACTTCGCGAGCTACTTCGCGAGCTACTTCGCGAGCCCCTCCGCGACGAGCGGATGCTCCCGGAAGAACGTCCACATCACGTCGGTGGCATCGATATCCGTACTGGTGCGCCCGACGAACCACTCCGCGCCGAGTCCACCGCCGGGCCAGCTGTGGCCGCCGCCGTCGAGCCGATATAGCACGACCGCCGCATTCCCGTCACATGCAGGATACTCGATCCGCGCGATGTCAGGCGCGACGCGCCTCTCGACGGGGGTCGGCTCGCACCCGTTGCGCTCGGCGAATCTCGCGGTCCAGAGCGGAATGCTGGGGAACACAGCAGGCGCGACCCACGATGTGCCGCCGTCGTACGGCACCGCGCGATCGGCGGTCCCCTGGAACACCACCACAGGCACAGCGCGCTCGTCCGCGCACCCGCTCCACGGCAGGAAGATCGCGACGGAGACCACGCCGATCGCCGCGATCCGGTCGGAGAGTCGGCACGAGAGCGCGAACGCCATCCCACCGCCGTTGGACAATCCACTGACGAAGATTCGCGCGCGATCGATGTCGTACGCCGCGCTCAGCGTGTCGATCAGCTCCGCGATGAACCGCACGTCGCGCGTGAGTCCGGGCCCGCGGCCAGCGCTCCACGCTCGAGGCCCGCGCCCGCTCACGCCGGACGGATGCACGACGATGAATCCCCGCGCGTCGGCGATACGGTCCCAGCGGTCGATCTCCCGCTGCACGGCCGGCCAGAGCGCCCCTCCGTGCAGGCTGATCACCAACGGCACCGGCTTCGTTCGGTCGTAGTTCGCGGGCACGTGCAGCAGGTACTCGCGCTCGAGTCCCGACGACATCACGGTGCCGTTGTTGCGGTTGCTCGAATAGAACGACGCGGCCGCGACCAGCGCCAACAGCGCCGGCAGGCTGATGATGATCAGCACTAGCGCGATGACCATCCTGCGTCGATCGTGCCCGCCGGCGGTTGCCACGGCAGCCGCGTCGGTCATCGGTGCCGGTTCCGCGCGAGTGCCAACGGCGCCGCGGACGCACGTGCGAGCGGCACCACCAAAATCGCCAGCAACATGAGGATGTACTGCGGCACCAGCGGACCGCTCACCAGCCACGCGAGCAGGCCGTAGAGCGCGCCCACGGCCGCGACCCAACACACGGCAGCGCCCACGAGCGTGCTGTCGGTGACCAACCCGCTGCGCGCGAGGCACGCGGCGTTCCACCAGGCCGCGCCCATCTTCAACGCAACGAGCGCCGCGAGCAGCACGGGCAACGCGTTCCAGAGCGCCGCGCGCGCACCGTCGTCGTCGACGACCCACTGCGCGAGCGGTCCGAGCACGATGATCAACGCGAGCGCGATCATCAGCAGGGCCGTGGCCAACCACTCGCGGCCGTCCATGCTGATGCTGAGACTCTGCACGAGCTGCTTCCATGTAGAGGCGACCAGCCCGCCGAGCACGAGCAGCGCGAACACCACCGTGCGGGGCACGCCGACCACTGCGGCGAGCCGGCTCGCGCGATCGACGAGCACCGCCCAGTTGCCCGACCAGACCAGCGCGAGCAGCATCGCGACGAGCACCAGCAGCCACGTGACCAGCGTGCTCCACGCCGCCATCCGGAGTTTGGCGGCGACGAGCGCGGCGCTCGACAGCGGCGTGGTCGCGATGAACTGCGACATCGCCACGGCATCGCGCGCGTGCGGATTCGCCTTGCTTACCATCACGGCGGAGAAGCCCGCCAGTACGGGCGGAGTGATCAGCACGAGCA
Source organism: Gemmatimonadota bacterium (assembly GCA_043748515.1). Lineage (GTDB taxonomy): Bacteria > Gemmatimonadota > Gemmatimonadetes > Gemmatimonadales > Gemmatimonadaceae > Pseudogemmatithrix. The sequence continues at coordinate 6,775 of JAYTNC010000286.1, forward strand.
CCAACAGCTCGAACAGGAGCATGGGCGCGTCGCGGACCAGCCACATCAACGCCAGCTCGCACGGCAGCACCATGGCCACGAGCGCAGGTAGCGTGCGGCCCTGACGTCGCCACTCGAACCAGAACTGCGCGCGAGCCGGCGTGGCGAAGCCTAAATGACTGCGCGGCGCGCGATTGGCGACGTTCGGCAAAGCTCGGCCGGCGACGCTCGGCGACGCACCGCCACCGCCGACCGCCGCCGCACGCATGAATCCCGGCCGCCAGTCCGGCTCGTCGCCCCGGCGCGCCCGTGCGACCGCGTACCGCGCCGTGACGTACGCCAGCGGCAACTGCGGCGCGAGCACCGCCAGCATCACCGGCTCGCTCACCTTGAAGTAGACCGCCACGAGCACGACGGCATCGAGCGCGGCGAGCCAGAGCACCGTGATCACCACGCGCACGCCCGGCAACCCGTACGGCATCCAGGTGAGCGCCTGCGTCCACGCGAGGAAGACCGCGGCCAGCAGCGCCGGCCAGAGCAGGGGAGTCTCGATCCCCCACGGCCACCGCGCGACCATCGTCGCTGCTTGCACGAGCAGCGCGACCGCCACCGTGCCGTGCAGCATTGGCGCGAGCACGAGCGACTCGGTCGGTACCGGCAGCGTGAACAGACGGGCAGGGTAGATCGACCGCCGCGCCGCGAGATCGCCGGAGAGGCCGAAGCTGAAGACGCCGAGGTAGTACATGAACGCCGTGGAGAGTGGCGCGATGAGCACCGCGCCCCTGCCGTCAGGAGGCACGAGCCGGATCGCATCCACCGGACCGAGCCCCAGCAGCTTCAGCGCGGCGAGGAAAGTCAGGTACGCTGCCAGCGCGATCAACGGCCACGAATGGCGCTTCCTGAACTCCCACCCGATCGCGCCTGTGCCGGAAGTCATTCGCTACGACGCGTCGCCGAGCGGCGCGGCGCTTCCCACGTGCACGACGAACGCCCTCGCGAGCGAGCCGTGCTGTTCCCTGATCTCGGCAATCGGCGCGCTGAGCGCGATCCGTCCGTCGCGGATGATCGTGACGTGATCGGCCACCTCTTCGACTTCATCGAGGAGATGCGACGAGAAGAGCACGGTGCGCCCTTCGGCGGCGATCGTGCGAATGACCGCGCCGAGTATGTCGCGGCGGACGATCGGGTCGAGTCCGGACGACGGCTCGTCGAGTACGAGGAGTTCAGGACGATACGCGAGCGCGACGAGCAGCCCGGCGCGCGCCTTCTGCCCCTTGGAGAGCGATCGCACTCTCGCGGCAGGGTCGAGCGCGAACTGCTGTCGCAGTTGTTCGGCGTACTCGTCGTCCCAGCCGGGACGGAACGCGCGGGAGTAGCGCAGCAGTTCGTCCACTCGCATCCAGCCGGGAAGGTCGTTCTCCTCGGAGAGATACCCCAGCCGCGACAGCACGCCCACGGGATCGGCGACGGGGTCGAGCCCGAAGACGCGCACCGACCCGCTCTCGGCGCGCAAGAGTCCGAGCAGGTGCTTGATGAGCGTCGTCTTTCCCGCGCCGTTCGTGCCGACGAGTCCATAGACCGCACCGCGCGGGAGCATGAGGCTCACCTCGTCGAGCACCGCTCGGCCTTCAAAGCGGCGCGTCAGCCCCGACACGCAGATGATCGGATCGTTCGCGTTCACGGCACGCTGCGCTCTACCGCACCGCCGAATCGAACATCCACCCCATGATCCACCATCGGTTCCCGTCGTGGAAGAGTGTGATGCTGTTGACGCCGCGCGTGTAGGGCTCGCCGCCCTGCGTCCGCGCGGACGCGTAGCTGCTCCAGACGTGGACCATGTTGCCGGAGCGGCTCACTACGCGATCGGTCTCCCACTCCCAGAAGCCTTCGCGCCGCGGCCGGTTGTCGCCGTGGTAGTCCTTGAGCGTGATGACGCGCACTACGGGCCGGCCGGTGGAGTCCGCTCCGGCGATCGCGACCCACGCCGAGGGATGGTGAAGCGATCGGTCACGGGCGGCGTCGGCGGCCGCTCCGGCCGGACCAGAGACGGCTTCATAGTAGGCGCGGATGATCCCGTCGATCGTCGACACATCGGCCGGCCGCGCGTCCTGCGCCGCCAGGGATGCGGGCGCCATCACGAGGGCTGCGAGCAGGCCGGTGAACGAGACTCTCATCAGTTGCCTCTTAAGATTGGTGAGCGAAGAATGCCGCTCCTCGACCAACTCCGCCACCCGAGGTGCCCCCCGCAGTGCCGCCGCCCGGATGCGTCTATATTCACGCACCAATGCGCATCCTCCTCCGTATGGTCGTCGGCCTGACCCTGTTGTCGGCGTGCCGGCAGCCCTTGTCGAGGCCAGCGGACGACCCGCACAAGGCCGTCTTCATCATCCTCGACGGCATCCCCGCCGACGTGATCGAACGGGTGCATACGCCGGTACTCGACGAGATCGCCGCTGCCGGTGGCTACGCGCGCGCGCACGTCGGCGGCGAGCTGGGTGGCAGGAGCGAGACGCCGACCATCTCGGCGCCTGGCTACATGAGTCTCCTCACCGCGACCTGGGCGAACAAGCACAACGTCTGGAACAACAGCCGCCAGTCGCCCGACTACGCCTACTGGAACCTCTTCCGCATCGTCGAGACGGTCGCGCCTTCGCGGAAGACCGCGATCTTCTCGACCTGGCTCGACAATCGCACGGTGCTCGTCGGCGAGGGCAAGCCGGGGGCAGGGGACTTCCGGATCGATCATGCGTTCGACGGGTTCGAGCTCGACACGGTGGCCTTCCCGCATGACGCCGCG
>JAYTNC010000287.1:0-1723 GCA_043748515.1 Gemmatimonadota bacterium
GCCGTTGGAGGCCGCGAGCGTGCCGAGATGCTCCTGCACGATGCCGAGCGAGACGGAGAGTCCGAGCCCGACTCCCTGCCCCGTCGCCTTGGTGGTGAAGAACGGCTCGAAGATGCGCGGCAGCAGTTCGGCCGGGATCCCCGGGCCGTCGTCGCTCACCTCGATCACGTACTCCTGGCCGTCGCGCCGCGCGGTGAGGCGCACATGCCCGTCGCGCGGTGCCGCATGTGCGGCGTTGGTGACGAGGTTCGTCACCACCTGCTCGAAGCCGGAGCGGTCTAGCTCGAGCGAGGTGCCTCCCTGCGCGATCGCGCACTCGAGCCTGACGCCGCGCCCGATCCCCGGACGGATCGCGCGCACGACGCTCTCGATGAGCGGTCCCGGCTCCTGCGGCGTGAGCGGCCGGTGCCCACCGCGGCGGGCGAACGTGAGCAGGTCGCGCACGATCGTGCGCGAGCGCAGCGCTTGGGCGCGCACCACTTCGAGTGACGCGCGCCGTTCGGGATCCGGCTCCGTGCTGAGCAGGTCCTCGGTGAAGTTGAGCACCGCCGCGAGCGGATTGTTCAACTCGTGCGCCACGCCGCTCACGAGCTTGCCGAGCGCCTCGGCGCGCTCCGACTCCCCGATGCGCGCGCGCAGCGCGTCGGCCTCGGCCTCGGCGCGGATCCGGCGCGTGACGTCGGCGGCAACGCCGGCGACGCCGGTCACCGCGCCGTCGCCGTCCCGCATGGGCGAGAGATGGATGCGCAGCCGGCGATACTCGCCTCCGACCGGCATCGGATAGTCCCATTCGTACGACGTATCCTCACCCGCGATCGCGAGCCGGAGCGCCGACGTGTGCGGCTCGCCGCCCGTCTCGGGCGTGATCTCCTCGGGGGTGCGGCCCAGCCACATGCGCGGCTCGAGTCCGGCACTCCGCACCCAGCGGCCGAAGATCCCGGCGACGCGCAGTTCGAGGTCGACGACGAAGAAGGCGCGGTCGAAGGCCGAGACGAGGCTGCGGAAGCGCTGGTCGCTCTCGCGCAGCGCCTGCATCCGCAGGATCTCGTCGGTGACGTCGCGCGCGAAGATCAGGTGCTGCGCGTCGCCTGCGGACTCGGGAAGCGGCGCGATGCGCACCGAGAGCCAGCGGAGGCCGCCGTCGCGGCGGTGATAGCGCACCGTGACCGGCGTCGAGTCGGGACCGTCGAGCAGTCGCTCGCGCGCCGCGGCGATCCGCTTGGGATCGAGACCCGGCATGAAGGTCTCGATCGGTCGCGAGCGGAGCTCCTCGAGCGAGAACCCCGATTCGCGGAGCGTCGCGGGGTTCGCCTGGAGGATCCGCCCGTCACGATCGAGCGTGACGATCATGTCCGGCGCCTCGCGTACGAGCGTCGAGGCGACCGCGGGGTCGAGGAGGTGCTCCTTCATGAGCGTCCAATCTAGCGGTCGCGGCGCCTCGCCGTGCGACAGCCGGCATCGCCCGTGTGCACGGCCCCGTTCTATCTTTCGCCCGTGCAAGCCACCCCTCTCGGCGCGATCGCCGCGCTCTTCCTCCGGCTGGGCGCCACCGCATTCGGCGGGCCCGCCGCGCATGTCGCACTCATGGAGGACGAGGTCGTGCGCCGACGGCAGTGGCTCACGCGCGAGGAGTTCCTCGACCTCGTCGGTGCGTCGCAGCTGATCCCCGGCCCCAACTCGACCGAGCTCGCGATCCACATCGGCTATGCGCGCGCCGGCTGGC
>JAYTNC010000288.1:0-1533 GCA_043748515.1 Gemmatimonadota bacterium
CATGCGCAGCGAACGGCGCTCCTCGACGACCGTGACGGCATCGAGCGTCTGCACCGTAGGCTCGAGCGTGAACGAGAGGCGGAGCGTGTCGCGGACGCCGACCTGGACGACCGACGAGACCGGGCGGTACCCGATGCGGCGCACGATGAGCAGGTACTGCCCAGGGGGCACGTCGAGGAAGCGGAACCGTCCCGCGGAGTTCGTCTGCAGCTTGACCTCCGTGCGGAGAATCGTGACCTCGGCGAAGCTGATCGGACGGAGTGACGTGTCGGAGACGGCGCCGTCGATGACGCCGGTGGCCCGGACGACCTCCTCGGTGCGTGCGCCCGTTCGCACCGGGCTGGCCCATTGAGCGCCTGCCGGAGCGGCGGCGGCGAGTGCCGCGAGGCACGAGAAGCGGCGGAGGAGGGTGCGGTTCATCGCCGCATGGTACACCCGTGCCGGTGGCCGGTTCAACTCAGAGGCCATGATGGCCGGATCGGCCGACTGACCAATCGGCCAGTACAATCATATTTACGCCTCTTGCGGAACCGTCGGGAAAGTGGCCTTTTCCGGCGCGTCAGATTGGCCGGTACTACGCACGTTCACGATTCCGCGGAATCGGGGCGTGTCGTGACAGGTCGGTTGTGATGCAAGGTACAGAGCGGTACACCCTTTTCATCATTTCGGAGGTCACGTGGGAACGAGGAAACTCGTCGCTGCGATCCTCGCGTTCAGCCTCGCGCTCGGTGGGAGCGAAGCGCGGGCGCAGGGAACGCGAGAGGTCACGGGTAAGGTCACGCAGGTGGGCGGCATGCCGCTCTCCGAGGCCAGTGTCACGGTGCTCGGCCAGCCGATCGGCGCGCGCACGAACGAGGCCGGTGAATACCGACTCCGCGTGCCGGCAGGCGAGGTCACGCTCCTCGTCCGTGCGATCGGCTACAAGCGTTCGAGCGTGAAGGTCGGCGCCAGCGCAGCTACGCAGGATTTCGCGCTCGAGAAGGACGTCCTGCAGCTCGAGGGCGTGACGGTCACGGGTGCGGCGACGACGATCGACCGCCGCAACGCGACCACCGCGGTGGCGTCGGTGAACACCGACGAGCTCAACCGCGTCCCGGGGCGTTCGATCGAGAACCAGCTCTCGGGCAAGGTCCTCGGCGCGCGCATCTTCGAGAACAACGGAGCCCCGGGCGGCGGCGCGCAGATCCAGATCCGCGGCGCCACCTCGATCCTCGGGCAGGGTGACCCGCTCTACGTGATCGACGGCGTCATCGTCTCGAACGCGAGCATCCCGAACGCCGCGAACTCGATCTCGCGTGCGAGCGGCACGGCGATCAGCAGCGGCCAGGACAACGCGGTCAATCGCCTCGCCGACATCAACCCGTCGGACATCGAGAGCGTCGAAGTGCTGAAGTCGGCGGCGGCCTCGGCCATCTACGGCTCACGCGCGACGAACGGCGTCGTGGTGATCACGACCAAGCGCGGCCGCTCCGGCGCGCCGAGCTGGAACATCACGCAGCGCGTGGGCACGGCGGCGCTCTTCCGCAAGATCGG
>JAYTNC010000289.1:0-4466 GCA_043748515.1 Gemmatimonadota bacterium
TCGCGGTGCCGCGCGGCGCCGTCGTCGTCGACGCCACCGGCAAGCACGTGACGCCCGGGCTCATCGACCCGCACACGCACACCGGCGTGAGCGCGGTGAACGAGAGCGGCTTCGCGATCGTGCCCGAGGTGCGGATGGGCGACGTGCTCACGCACAACAACATCTGGATGTACCGCCAGCTCGCCGGCGGGCTCACTTCGCAGATGGTCAAGCACGGCTCGGCCAATCCGATCGGCGGCGAGAACGTGTTCGTGAAGAACCGGTGGGGCTCGCTCCCCGACGCGCTCCGCATCGAGGGCGCGCCGCGTACCGTGAAGTTCGCGCTCGGCGAGAACCCCAAGCGCAGCCCCAACCGGTATCCCAACACGCGCATGGGCGTGCAGGAGATCATCCGCGATCACTTCCTCGCGGCGCGCGACTATGAGCGGGAATGGAAGCGCTGGGAAGCCGAGAAGACCGGGATCCCGCCGCGCCGCGACCTGCGCATGGAGGCGATCCTCGACATCCTCAACCAGAAGCTGCTCGTCTCGTCGCACGGCTACCGCGCCGACGAGTTCCTCGCGCTCGTGCGCCTCGCGGAGGAGTTCGGCTTCAGGATCCAGACGTTGCAGCACGGCGTGGAGGCGTACAAGATCGCCACCGAACTCAAGAACGCCGGCGTCGCCGCGGTGGTGTGGAGCGACTGGGGCGCGTTCAAGCTCGAGTCGTACGACGCCACGTCGTACAACGCGCGCCTGCTCATGGAAGCCGGCGTCGTGACGTCGCTGCACTCGGACGACGCGGAGATCTCCACGCGCATGAACTGGGAGGCGGGCAAGCTGCTGCGTTCCGGTGTGGATGAGATCCAGGCGCTCTCCACCGTCACCAATCAGTCGGCGAGGGCCATCGCCATCCAGGACCGCATCGGCTCTCTCGAGGCCGGCAAGGACGCCGACTTCGTGATCTGGAACGGCAACCCGCTCTCGCAGTTCACGCGCGCGGAGCAGACGTGGGTGGACGGCCGCAAGTACTTCTCGCTCGAGGAGGACGCTTTGCTGCGCGTCGAGATCACGCGGCAACGCGCGCAACTGATCCAGGCGATCCTCACCGCCGGCACACCGGAGGCGCCGACCGGCGCCGGTCCGGCGCGCGGCCGCGCACCGGGGCGCAACTGACCATGACCCTCACCATGACACCGACCATGACTGGAACCGAGAGCAGGAGCAGCCGCTCGATGTGGCACGGCGTGCGACGGGTCGCGACGGGCGCGATGGCGCTCGGCCTCGTCGCCGGAGCGCCGATGCTGCTCGCGCCCATCCCGGCCGGAGCGCAGGTCGGAATGACGGTACCGCCTCAGTCGCAGCCGGTGGTGCTGCGCGGCGCCACCATCCATACCGTCACGAAGGGCGTGATCGAGAACGGCACGATCGTGCTGGACAACGGCAAGATCACGGCGATCGGCGGTGCGGACATCGCCATTCCGCGCGGCGCGAAAGTGGTGGACGTGAGCGGCAAGCACATCTATCCCGGACTGATCGACGCGTACAGCACGGTGGGTCTCACCGAGATCGGTTCCGTCGACGTCTCCAACGACATCAACGAACTCGGCGACTTCAATCCCAATGTGCGCGCCGAGGTCGCGGTGAACGCGGAGAGCCGGCACATCGGCACCACGCGCTCGGCCGGGGTGCTCGTGGCGTTCAGCACGCCGGGTGGCGGTGTGATCTCCGGTCTCTCCTCGGCCATGTCGCTCGAAGGGTGGACCTGGGAAGAGATGTCCATGAAGGGCGCCGCGGCGCTCAATGTGAACTGGCCCGATCCCACCGCGCGGCCGCGTCGCTTCGGCGGCGGACCGCCGCCGGGTGGCCCGGGCGCGCGTGCGCCGCAGCCCGCGCCGAAGACCTACGCCGAGCAGGTGCAGGCGCTCAAGGATTTCTTCGCCGAGGCGCGCGCGTATCGTGACGCGTTGGCGGCGGGGCAGACCGTGCGCACCGATTCACGCTACGCCGCGATGATCCCCGCGCTCAACCGCGCGATCCCGGTGGTGGTGGCGGCGGAGGGCGTGTCGCAGATCAACGACGCGATCACGTGGGCGAAGGAGGAGAACGTGCGCCTCGTCATCCGCGGCGGACGCGACGCGATCCACGTGGCCGAGCGCCTCAAGGCGGAGAACGTGCCGGTGATCCTCACCTCCACGATGGCCGCGCCGGAACGCAGCCATGAAGGCTATGACGGCGCGTACAACTCGCCGGCCCAGTTGCATGCGGCCGGCGTGCGCTTCGCCATCGCCGGTGGAGCGGGCGGTCTCTACAGCTATCGCCTGCCCTGGGAAGCCGGTGTGGCCGTCGCGTTCGGCCTGCCCGAGGACGAGGCGCTCAAGGCGGTGACGATCAACGCCGCCGAGTTCATGGGCATCGCCGACCAGGTGGGCTCGCTCGAGGTGGGCAAGCAGGCGACGCTGTTGATCACGACCGGCACGCCCCTGAACATGACGTCGGACGTCATCCAGGCGTACATCCAGGGTCGCGAGATCGACATGAACGACATCCAGAAGCACTTCTTCAAGAAGTACATGGAGAAGATCCGTCAGCAGGCGGGGCGGATCGCGATGTGAACGGCGGGCGTGTCGGCCTCAGCGCCGACACGCCGCCGCACCCGCGAGCGACGCTTCGCGCGCGATCGGGCTCACGCTCAGGAACTGCACCTGAGCGGGCTCGGTCGGTGCGAGCGTGATGCTCACCAGCAGGTCCCCGCGCGCGCAGCGCATGCGCCACCTCCCGCGCAGCGCATTCTCCGCCACGAACTGCCCCTCGTTGCGGCAGTCACCGCCCGCCTCGTCGCGCAGGCGCGCCATCTGCACGCGCCGGCGCTCCGCGGGTTCGTCGCGGAACAGGTTCATCGCCGCGAGCGAGTCGGCGAGCGGCGCCGACCACTGCTGCACGAGTCGCGAGACCTGCGCGCGCCGCGTCTCGAGCACGGGTGACGGCTGCGGCGCGCGTGGCTCGAGCGCGCCGGTGCCCTGCAACAGCGCGAGCGAGCGATCGACCACCGGCGTCCACGGTGTGTAGGTGAGGCTGCCGAGCGCGATCATTCCCACGCCATGCTCGGGGAGCCACTTCATGATGGAGCCGTAGCCCGGCAGTCCGCCGGTGTGCGACACCCAGTGTCGGAAGAGGCAGTCCTGCCCCACGCGCAGGCCGTAGCCGTAGCCGCCCGCGTTGAGCGTGAGCGCGTCGTTGCCGGCGAACATCGAGGCACCCGCGAAGCGCTGCAGCTGCTGCATCTCGCGCACCGAGCTCCGCTTCACCGGTCCCGTCTCCGCGCCGTCGCGCGCAGGTGAGGCGTCGAGCATGAAGGCCACCCAGCGCGAGAGATCGGCGGGCGTCGTGAGCATCCCGCCCATCACGCCGAACGCGCCGTCGGGGAGCGGCGGCTCGAGGAGCCACTCGCTGTCCTGCAGGCGGTAACCATACGCGAGCTGCTTCGGATCGACGTCGCGCGTTTCGAGCGTGGTGCGATGCATCCCGAGCGGCCGGAGGATTCGCTCCTGCAGGTAGCGCGCGTACGGAATGCCTGAGACGTTCGTGACGATGCGCCCGAGGATCGCGAAGCCGTAGTTGGAATACTCGTACGCGGTCCCCGGCGCATTGGAGAAGGGGATGCCGCCGCGCATCATCGCGCTGAACGCCGCCTCGGTGGCGTCGAGCTGCTGATCGCCCCAGGGGTTGTCCTCGGGGAATCCCGCCGAGTGCGTGAGCAGGTGCCGCACCGTGATGCGCGGCGCGTCGGCGGTCGCGTAGCTGAGCCGCGCGAGTTCGGGCACGTAGCGCTCGGCCGGGTCGTCGAGCGAGAGCTTTCCTTCGTCGCGCAGCTGCAGGATCGACATCGCGGCGAAGCTCTTGCTCATCGACGCGATGCGGAAGACGGTCGAGGTGTCCGTGGCGGCGCGCGTGCGCACGTCGCGAATGCCGCCGGCGACCACGTGCTCGAGCCGACCGTCGATGATGATGCCGTAGGCGTAGCCAGGGACGCGTCGCTGCTCGGCGAAGGCGCGGATGACCGAGTCGATCGCGGGGAAGGCGGCGCGCAGCTTCGCGGCGCGCGCGGGGTCGGTGAAGCGCGCGGGGGGCGCGACGGAACTGAGGGCGGGGGACTGGGCGCTCAGCGGCGCGGCCGCGAGCGCCAGGACCGCTGCGAGTCGGAGACGAAGGATGGTCATGACGGAATATCGCTCGCTGAGCCGACTACGGAAGCGCCTGCAGGCGCGCCTCCAACTCCACCGTGTTCACATGACACCGGTCCGCCGTGACGCGCACTCCGCGTCGTTCCCACAACTGATAGCCGGGGCGCCGGACGCGCACGTCGTACGTGCCCTCGCGCTCGGCGCTCGCGAATCCCCAGAGCGGTGTGCTGTTGTAGTACGGCTGGTCGGCAGGAAAGGTGACCGAGTCGCGATACGCGCCCTCCTGCAGGATGAGCGTGGCCCC
>JAYTNC010000290.1:0-2346 GCA_043748515.1 Gemmatimonadota bacterium
GCACTACGGACAACCCCAGGAGTACTCTGCAGCGTCGATCGGAAATCGGGTGTCGTCGCTGAAGAAGCGGATACACCGGTGAAACCTGGCCTTCAGACAGGGACTTCGGCCAGTCCGGGTGACGGAAGATCAGATCACTCGAACCGGGCGGGCGGCGGCTCGACGGCGAAGCCCAGCCGGCGATCGTCCCGCTCGAGCTTGCGCCGGTTGAGTCGGTCGCACGCGTCGCGGAGCGCGTCGTTGACGGCTGGGTCGCGCGGGTTCTCGTAGAACACGACCAGCTCTTGGTCCGGCGACGTCTCCTTGCGGCCACGGACGGACAGCACTCGCTGCACGAACGTCGCCGGCGTCATCGGCATCGTCGGCAGGTACTCGCGGAACACGAACGAGATGAGCTGGAGCGCGGTGAGCTTGGTAGCGGTGAGGATCGTGTCCTGGGTGGTGTCGAGCTGGCGGATGGTGCGCTGCGACTCCAGCCGGCCACGGCGTGCGGCGATCTCGGCGCCGCGCTCGTCGAGCGCGGCCCGCCGCGCTCGGTTCTTGTCGAGTGCCGTGCTGGTCTTCGTCGCGAGCTGCGTGGTGGTCTCGGCGTGAACCAGCGCCTGCTGATGATCGAGCGCGACCCGCATGAAGGTCTTGCCGCCGGTCTTGCCCTGGGCGATGAGGTCGTCGAGCCGTTGGCGTCGCGTGGCGAGCGCGGCGTTGGCCCGTCGCTGCTCGGCGGCGCGCTCGGTCGCCGTGGCCTCGAGGGTCGGCCCCTCGGCGATGAGCTCGCGCAGGGCCTCGCCATCGCGCGCGGCGCGCGCCTCGAGCCGCTCCAGCTCGGTGACCACCGCGACGTTGGCGACGATCCGGCCGCAGTTCCCGCGATGCTCGGCCAGGCCCACCGCGGCTCCCTCCTTGAACGCGTTCTCCTGGACTGGCCACCGGCGGTAGTAGAGGTCCGCGAGGTCGGCGCCCTCCATGCCGAGTGCGAGGCCCGTCGTGAGCAGCACGGTGTCGACGTCGCGATGCGGGCGCCGGACCAGGAGCGCGCCGACCTCGAGAGAACGGCCGCTGGTCTTGTGCATCAGCGTCGCGTGCGCGATCCGCAGCTCGCCGCCGTCGCGGTACGGGCGATAGTACGAACCGCGCGTGTAGGTCAGCTCCAGCGACGGCACGCGGGACGGCTTGAGCGGCGTGATCAACACCCGCTTGGCCTTCGCGAACGACTCGAGGATATCGAACGTGCAGCCCTCGGCGTCGATCACGACCGCGCGCTCGATCTCAGTCTCGAGCGCGGCCTCGGCCTGGTCGACCAGCTCCACCAGCCGTGGCGCCAGCGGCGCTGAGCCGCTCTGCACCGACAGCACGACCGGCGTCCCCGCGCCGGTGTGCGCGTACGTCGTGGTGATGCACGGCATCACCCGGTTGAGATGGGACACCTTCCCGCTCTGGGTGAACAGCGAGCTCCAGACCTCCTTCGCATGATTGTCGATGTACAGCGCCGCCATCGCGCCCGGCTCGGCCCAGCGCTGCTGCGCGACCTCGTGCCAGTGGCGGGCCGTCGCGTCGAGCAGCGGCTGATCCGCGCCCGAGATCGCCAGCGCCGAAACGAACTTGGCCAGCGTCGCCGGCATGTACGCGAACCCGGTGAGCGACGCCAACCCCGCCACGTCCTGCGCACGGAGCGCGTCCCATCCTTTGCTGCCCGCCACCATCCACGAGAACACCAGCATCCGGAGCTTGGCGTCGATCGTCTGCGGCTGTTCATGGACGAACCGCGGCCACGATGGCACGCGACCCTCGGCCTTCTCCTCCGCCGTGCGCAGGTACGACGCGACCTGCTCGCCGCCCTTGCGTCGTCGCGCCCGGTTGTACCGGGCGGTGAACTGTCCGTCGGCATCGCGACCGGCGATGTCCCGCGTTGGCGTCTGCCCCTCCGACGCTTCGAGCGCCTCGGCCGCGACGCCCACCACCGCCCTCGTCAGCGCCGCGATCCCGCCGGTCTCCGTCTCGGCGGCGGCGAGCAGTTCGCCGCCCGCGAGCGGCAGCTCGACGACGATGGTCCGGCCTTGGCCGGCGGCCTTCTTGCGGGCGTACTTGCGCCGCTCCTTGACGCGGGCGAACTCCCGCTTGATCGTCGACGCCGACGGCAGCGGCGTGATGCGCTGCCGGCGCAGGATCTCCAGCGCCTGGTCCACCGTGAGCCGAGGATTCGCCTCACGGGCCGCCTGCACGGCCTGCCGGCACGCCACCGACACCTCCGCCTCGCGCGGCGTCCGCGCGTCGATCAGCGCCTCGAACCCCAGCTCGCGGTAGCTGGGGATCCGGCGCAGCGCCCAACTCCGCCGGTTCGCCGGCAGC
>JAYTNC010000291.1:0-6003 GCA_043748515.1 Gemmatimonadota bacterium
GGGCTGCTCGTCACCGCCGTGCACAAGGAAGGGAAGATGCAAGGCACGGACCTCCCGCTGATCGAAGAAGCGGTCCTGCTCTCGCCGTGGCCGGTGATCGCCTCCGGCGGCGTCGGCTCGATGCAGGACCTTCGCAACCTCGAGGACCGTGGCGTCGCCGCAGTGGTCCTCGGCATGGCTCTTTACACCGATGCGATCGACGCGCGCGTCGTCGCCGAGGAGTTCTCCGCATGAGCGACACCAGCAGCAACACCGCGCCCGTGGTCCGTGAACGCCGCACCTCCGAGACCGTCGTGCGCGTGGAAGCGTCCCTTGGCACGGGACGCGCCGACATACAGACCACCGTGCCCTTCCTCGACCACATGATGACGGTGCTCGCCCGGTACTCCGGCATCGATCTCGTGATCCGCGCCGAAGGCGACCTTCGGCACCACATCATCGAGGACGTCGCGCTCACCGTGGGTCCGGCGATCGCACAGGTGATCCCGGCGACGGCGGCGCGCTACGGCGACCGTACCGTGCCGATGGACGAGGCGCTGGTGCAGGCCGTGCTCGACGTGGGCGGGCGGCCCTTCTACGAGGGACCGATCCCCAGTTCGCTCTACGACCACTGGATGCGGTCGTTCTGCGACTCCTCGAAGTTCACGTTGCACCTCCTCGTGCTCCGTGGCGAGGACCGGCACCACATCATCGAGGCGGCCTTCAAGGCGCTCGGCTTCGCGCTCCGTCAGGCGGCGGTCGACTCCGGTGCGGTCTTCAGCACCAAGGGCGCGATCGCGATGGAGGGCACGTGACGCTCACGCGACGGCTGATCGTCTGCCTCGACGTGCAGGACGGGCGCGTGGTGAAGGGCGTGAACTTCACCGGGCTTCGTGACGTGGGCGATCCGGTGGCGCTCGCGGAGCGGTATGAGGCGGAGGGGGCGGATGAGATCACGTTCCTCGACATCACGGCGACGCACGAGGCGCGGGCGACGCTGCTGGATCTCGCGCGCCGCACCGCGGAGCGGCTCTTCATCCCGCTCACGATCGGCGGTGGGATCCGCACGGTGGACGACATCGCCGCGGCGCTGCGGGCCGGCGCCGACAAGGTGAGCGTCAACTCGTCGGCGGTGCGCACGCCGGAGATCCTCACGCAGGGCGCCGAACGGTTCGGCGCGCAATGCGTGGTCGCGAGCATCGACGCGAAGTGGGACGGCGACCGGTACCGCGTCCACACGGCCGGCGGACGCGTGCCGACCGGCCTCGACGCGATCGAATGGGCGCAGGAGTGCGTCGCACGGGGCGCCGGAGAGATCCTGCTCACGAGCATCGACCGCGACGGTCGTCGCGACGGCTACGACATCGCGCTCACGCGGGCCGTCGCCGGCTCGGTGGACGTCCCGGTGATCGCGTCGGGTGGGGCGGGAAACGCCGCGCATGTGTGCGAGGCGATCACCGAGGGGCTCGCCGACGCCGCGCTCGTCGCCGGCATCCTGCATGACGGCGTGACCACGGTCCGCGCGCTCAAGGCGGCGATGCGCGACGCGGCGTTGCCGGTGCGTGAGGTGGCCGCATGAGCGGATCGCTGCTCGAGGCGGTGCAGGTCGTCGCGCGGCTCGCCGGCGACGTGGCGCTCGCGCATTACCGCACCGCCCTCACGGTGGAGTCGAAGGGCGACGGCTCACCCGTGACGATCGCCGACCGCGAGGCCGAAGAAGCGGCGCGCGCCTGGATCGCCCAGCGTTTTCCGACCGACGGGATCCTCGGCGAGGAGTTCGGTGCGGTCGAGGGCACGAGCGGGCGCCGGTGGCTGCTCGATCCGATCGACGGCACCAAGAGCTTCGTGCGCGGCGTGCCGCTCTGGGGCACGCTCATCGCGGTCACCGAGGGCGATCAGGTGATCGCCGGGGCCGCGTATTTCCCCGCAGTGAACGAGATCGTGGCCGCAGCGCCGGGTGAAGGATGCTGGTGGAACGGACGTCGCGCCTCGGTGAGCACGGTCGACACGCTCGCGTCCGCGACGGCGCTCATCACCGACGACCGCACCTTCGGCAGCCCGCTGCAGCGCGACGCGTGGGACACGCTCGCATCGGAAGTCGCCGTCGCGCGCGGCTGGGGCGACTGCTTCGGCTACCTGCTCGTCGCGACGGGCCGGGCGGAGGTGATGGTCGATCCGATCATCAATCCGTGGGACGCGGCCTGCTTCCTGCCGATCATCGAGGAGGCCGGCGGGGTGTTCACGTCGCTCTCCGGTGAGCGGACCGCCTTCGGCGGACATGCCGTCGCGACCAATGCCGCGCTCGCCAGCGCGGCCCGGGGGTTCTTCGATGCTTGACCTCGACACGCTCGACTTCAGCAAGGGCGACGGGCTCGTGACGGTCGTGGCGCAGGACGCGGTGACGGGCGCAGTGCTCATGATCGCGCACGCGGACCGCGGGGCGCTCGAGCGCACCGTCGCGACGGGCGAGATGCATTACCGCTCGCGCACGCGCGGACTCTGGCACAAGGGCGGCACGAGCGGGAACGTGCAGCGCGTGGTCGGGCTCGCCGTGGATTGCGATCGGGACGCCGTGCTCGCGCGCGTACGGCCCGCGGGCCCCGCCTGTCACACCGGAGCGGAGACCTGCTTCGGTCTTGGCACCGGAGACGCGCTCGGCACGCTCGACGCGACCATCGCGGAGCGCGCGACCGAACCGTCCGGCGCAGGCACCGGCTACACGCAGCGCCTGCTCGCGGACCGGAACCTGCGACTCAAGAAGATCGGCGAGGAAGCGAGTGAACTCGTCACGGCCTGCGCCGACGGCGACACCGCACGCGCGACCGAGGAGACCGCGGACCTGATCTACCACGCGCTCGTCGCGCTGCGAGCGGTGGGCGGATCGCTCGACGGCGTGCGCGCCGTGCTCGACGCGCGGGTCGGGAAGACCGCGCGCTGAGTCGGCGGCCCGCTAGAAGGCCATCAGCGTGAAACGATTCACCTGCGACGGGTTCCCGATGTACGTGAAGCGCGTGTTCTTCATCCACTGCGTCGCGACGCGTCGCACGTCCTCGCCCGTGACCGCGCGCAGGTCGGCGACGAAGCGGTCGCCGGCGCGGTAGTCACCGCGATACAGCTCCGCCCGCGCGAGGAAGTCGGCCTGCGCTCCCGACGTCTCGTTGTCGAGGAAGTACTCCGTGATGAACTGCTGCACGAGCGGCGCGAGTGCCTCCGTCGGGATGAGATCCTCCTGGAGGCTCTGCACCTGCTCGCGCATGATGCGGAGCGTCTCGTCGGGGCGCGTGGTGGTGACATAGAGCCCCCCCGACGTCACCGCCCGGTCACGGAATCGCGCCTCGACCGCGTACGTGAGGTTGCGCCGCGAGCGGACCTCGGCGAAGAGCCGCCCCTGCAGGATCGCGGTCGCGACGCGGAGCGCCGGCACGTCGGCGCTGCCGGCGCTCGGTCCGCTCCACCAGCCGAGGATGTAGTTGGTGGGCAGGCGCCGCGAGACGACGTGCACGTTCGAGCCGGTGCGCGGGCCGAGCGCCTCGGGCACTTTCCATGCGAAGGAGCCCGCCGGCAGCGCGCCGAGCGTCGAATGGACGAGGTGCTCGAGCCGCGCGGGCGTGATGTTACCGACGACCACGAGCAACATGCGGGAGCGGACCACCTGCGTGCGATGGAACTCGCGCATCTGCTCGAGCGTGATCGCCAGGAGCGAGCGCTCGGTGCCGACGGCGGAGAGCGCGTACGGATAGCCGACGAAGGCGACGCTGTCGGCGAGGTACTCGATCAGGGCGTCCGGATCATCCTCGCGCTGCCGCAAGGCGGCCACGCGGTTCTCGCGCACGAACTCGAAGTCCGCCGGCGCCAGCGTGGGCTGGATCAGCCGGTCGGTGTAGATGCTCCAGGTCGAATCGATGCGGTCGGTCGTCGTGCGCAGGCCGAACACGGTGTAGTCGTCGGAGGCCGCGACGCCGATCTGACTGCCGGTGCGCGACATCGCGCGGCGGAGCTGGTCACCGGGATACTTCTTCGTGCCACGCTCGGTGACCTCCAACAGCATCGGCTCGAGACCGGCCGTCTGCTGGGTGGCGAGCTGCACGCCGCCCAGCAGGTAGAGATTCGCGACGAAGAGATTGGTGTTGGTCCGCCGGTGGATCACGGTGATGCCATCGACGACGGAGCGCGTGGTAGCCGAGTCGTGCGCGACGGCCGCGGCGAGCGACTGCGTGGCCGCCTGCGTGGCCGCCTGCGTGGCCGCCTGCGTGGCCGCCTGCGCGAGCCCGGCGCGGGACGAGGCGAGCGCGAGTCCCGCGAGCAGCAGGGAGCGACGGATCATGGTGTCACCCCGCGACCGGCGAGTTCCTGCTCGGTGAGCTTGAGGCGCGCCTGCTCCCCCGCCGGCAACATCACGCCCGTGATGCGCGGCCGGCCGACGATGTAGCGGCGGGCGTAGTCCTGGAGTTGCCGCGGTGTCTGCTTGGCCATCTCGTCGTTGTAGCGAAGGTAGTAGTCGAGTCCGATGACACTCCACCAGAAGCCGATCGTGTGCGCGTTCTCCGAAGCGCGCTCCTGTCCGAACGCCGTCGTTACCGCGCGATTGGCTTTCACGGCCTCGAGCTCGTCGAGTGTGAAGTACCCCGGCTCGAGCGTCGCGGCGAGTTCGGTCTCGAGCGCCTTGAGCGCCTCGCGCAGCTTGTCGGGCGTGGTCTGACCCGAGACGGTGATCGGGCCGACGTGGTTGAGCGTGTAGTAGTTCACGCCGACGCCCTGCCAGAGTCCGCTCTCGACGAGGCGACGCTGGAAGCGCGACGTCGGCTGGTTGAGCATGTCGGAGTAGACGTCGGCGGCGAAGGTCGCCGCCTGGTCCTCGCTCGCGCCGGGTCCGTGCCACTGGATCTGCACGGTCACTGCGTTCACCGGTTCCTCGACGATCACGCCGCGGCTCTCGCGGAGTGGTTCGACGTCGGGGATCGGCGCGCGCTTGAACGGGTCTTCGCCGCGCGGCCAGCCCCCGAACGTCCGTTCGGCGATCGCGAAGATCCGTTCGGACTCCACGTCGCCGGCCACGATGAGTGCCGAGTTGTTTGGCACGTAATAGATGTCACGGATGGTGCGCATCTGCTCCGGCGTCACGTCGCCGATCACCGTCCGATCGCCGATCGTGTTCTTGCGGCTCCAGAAGGAGCCCCAGAGCTGCCGGCCGATCCGTTCGTCCAGCCGGAACCACGGTGACGACTCCGCGCGGTCGTACTCGCCGAGCACCACGACCTTCTCGCGGCGCAGCTCGTCCTCGCGGAACTGCGCCCCGCGCAGCGCGGCGTCGAGGAACTGCATCCCGCCCTCCACTGAGTCGGCGACGACGGTGAGGTAATAGCTCACGAGCTCCTCTCGTGTCGTCGCGTTGAATGCGGCGCCGAGCGAGGCGGCGCGATCCATGAACTCGTCGGGCCGCGGATACCGGTCGTTGGCCTTGAAGAACATGTGCTCGAACAGGTGCGCGAGCCCCGCATATTCTGGCGTCTGCGTGAAGGCGCCGTTCCGCACGACCAGTTCGACCGTCGCGATCGGCACGCCGCCGCTCGGCACGACGATCACCTCGAGTCCATTGGCGAGGACACGCTGACGGATCGTGCGCTCGAACTCGGCGCGCTGCGCCTGCAGAGGCGCGGCGACGATGAGCGTGAGCAGTCCGGTCAGGAAGAAACGGCTGGCGACATGGCGCCACCGCGGGTTGATTACGCGCATCCTATGCATCCGTCGCATTCGAGTGACCGGCACCTGTCCCCGCAGGAGATCGCTGCGGCCCTGGCCCCGGCGTTGAGAGCCGATCGGCTCCATCTGAACGAACCCCTCGCTCCGTACACCACGTTCCGCATCGGCGGTCCGGCGGACGTGCTGTACGATGCCACCTCGGCGGACGAACTCGCCAGCGCGGTCACCGCCGCGCGCGACGCCGGGGTCCCGTGGTTCGTGCTCGGGCTCGGCGCCAACATCCTTGTCGGCGATCTCGGC
This sequence comes from Gemmatimonadota bacterium, assembly GCA_043748515.1. Taxonomy (GTDB): domain Bacteria; phylum Gemmatimonadota; class Gemmatimonadetes; order Gemmatimonadales; family Gemmatimonadaceae; genus Pseudogemmatithrix. The sequence goes on from JAYTNC010000291.1 coordinate 5,980, forward strand.
TTCCGCGGTCTCGTCGTCCGGAAC
>JAYTNC010000292.1:0-1883 GCA_043748515.1 Gemmatimonadota bacterium
CATGTCACGTTTTCTCTTCCGCCTCGTCTTAGCGACACGGAGGTCCCTCTTCGGGAACGTGTCGCTCGTCCTTGACACCGTCGCCCTCGGGCGGGCACCTTCACCGGATTCCCACCCCTTGTCGGTCCGCAGGCCGGCCGGGGGCGTCGCGTACCGTCCCGAACTGACTCCATGGCCTCCGCAGCGACCGCCGGCAGCGAACGGATCGGCGACCTCCTCCTGAAGGAAGGTCTGATCTCGCGCGAGCAGCTCCAGAAGGCGCTCGACGAGCAGCGCCAGAACGGGACGCGCGTGGGTTACAATCTCGTGAAGCTCGGCTTCATCCAGGAGAACGAGCTCACCCGGTGTCTCGCCCGCCAGTTCAAGATGCCGGCGGTCGACCTCTCCAAGTTCGAGGTCGACCCCAAGATCGTGAAGCTGGTCCCGGCGGACCTCGCGTTGAAGAACCTGGTGTTGCCGCTGAAGCGCGACGGCCGCACCCTGACGGTCGCGATGGCGGACCCGACGAACCTGGGCGTCATCGAGGACCTCAAGTTCATCACGCGCTACGACATCTTCCCGGTGATCGCGGGCGAGTTCACGCTGCGCAACGTCATCGAGAAGCACTACGAGGCGAACGACCAGCAGATGTCGAACCTCCTCTCGGAGATCGAGGGGATGGAGACCGAGGAGCTCGAGGTCGTCGAGGAGGACAAGGAGGAGATGTCGGCCGCGGCGCTCGCCGCTGCGGTGGACGACGCCCCGGTCGTGAAGCTGATCAACGCGATCCTCACCGACGCGGTGAAGCGCGGCGCGTCGGACATCCACTTCGAGTGCTTCGAAAAGGAACTCCGTGTGCGCTACCGGATCGACGGGGCGCTGCAGGAGGTCATGAAGCCGCCCAAGAAGATGCAACCGGCGCTGATCTCGCGGTTCAAGATCATGAGCGCGCTCAACATCGCCGAGCGGCGCGTCCCGCAGGACGGACGCATCAAGCTCAAGATGGGCAAGAAGGTGATCGACTTCCGCGTCTCGACCCTGCCGACCCTGTTCGGCGAGAAGGTCGTGCTGCGCATCCTCGATCAGGGCAACCTGACGCTCGACCTCGAGAAGTTCGGCATCGAGCCGCGCGCCGAGAAGGAGCTCATGGAGGCGGTGTCGAACCCCTATGGCATGGTGCTCGTCACCGGCCCGACCGGCTCGGGCAAGACGACCACGCTCTACAGCTGCCTTAGCAAGGTCAACGAGATCGACACGAACATCATGACGGCCGAGGACCCCGTGGAGTACAACCTCTACGGCGTGAACCAGGTGCTGGTGCGCACCGAGATCGGCATGACGTTCGCCGCGGCGCTGAAGGCGTTCCTGCGCCAGGACCCGAACATCATCATGGTCGGCGAGATCCGCGACCTCGAGACCGGCGGCATCGCGATCAAGGCCGCGCTCACGGGTCACCTGGTGCTCTCGACGCTGCACACCAACTCGGCCGCCGAGACGGTGACGCGCCTGATGGACATGGGCCTCGAGCCGTTCAACGTGAGCTCGGCCCTCAACCTCGTGCTCGCGCAGCGACTGCTGCGCCGGATCTGCTCGGGGTGCAAGGCGCTCTACAAGCCCGACGCCGCCGAGTTCGAGGCCGCGAAGTTCACCGAGACGATGACGCTGCGCGACCTGCGCTTCACCGACGAGTCGATCGTCGACATGATCGCGCGCGCGCCGAAGGAGGCGCTGCCGCACCTCCAGAACGTCACCATCGAGTCGCGGATCATGGACATGCCCTTCTTCAAGGGAAAGGGCTGCGACACCTGCGCCGGCTCGGGGCTCAAGGGCCGCCAGGGCGCGTACGAGGTGATGTTCATGACGCCGGCGCTCCGCAAGCTGATCCTGCAGAACGTGGGCGCCGC
>JAYTNC010000293.1:0-5493 GCA_043748515.1 Gemmatimonadota bacterium
ACATCTCCGCTGCTCGTTCTGCGGCAAATCCAAGGACTCGGTCCGGAAGTTCATCTCCGGCCCTTCGGTCTATATCTGCAACGAGTGCATCGCGCTCTGTAACGAGATCCTCGCCGAGGACGAGGAGCGTGAGGTCGCCGAGGCGATCACGTCGGTCCCGACGCCCCAGGAGATCAAGGACACGCTGGACGCGTACGTGATCGGCCAGGAGCGCGCCAAGAAGGCGCTCGCCGTCGCCGTCTACAATCATTACAAGCGCATCAATTCGGCATCGACCCGTGAGGACGACGTCGAGCTCGACAAGTCCAACATCCTGCTCATCGGCCCCACGGGTGTGGGCAAGACCCTGCTCGCGCAGACGCTGGCGCGCATTCTCGATGTGCCGTTCACCATCGCCGACGCCACCACGCTGACCGAAGCCGGGTACGTGGGCGAGGACGTGGAGAACATTCTCGTCAGGCTGCTGCAGGCCGGCGACTTCAACGTCGCCGAGTGCGAGCGCGGCATCGTCTACATCGACGAGATTGACAAGATTGCCAGGAAGTCGGAAAATCCCAGCATCACGCGCGACGTGAGCGGCGAGGGCGTGCAGCAGGCGCTGCTGAAGATTCTCGAGGGGACGGTCGCGAGCGTGCCGCCACAGGGCGGCCGCAAGCATCCGCAGCAGGAGTACATCCAGATCAACACGAAGGACATCCTGTTCATCTGCGGCGGCGCGTTCGACGGGCTCGAGAAGATCATCGAGGCGCGCCTCGGCCGCCGCCAGATCGGCTTCGGCTCCGACGCCGCGCTGAAGGAAGCGGTGAAGGGCACGAACATCTTCGGCGACGTGGAGCCGGAGGACCTGCTCCGCTTCGGTCTCATCCCCGAGCTCGTGGGGCGCCTCCCGGTCGCGGTCCCGCTGCAGGGACTCGACGAGGACGCGCTCGTGCAGATCCTCAAGGACCCCAAGAACGCGCTGACGAAGCAGTACGCGCGGCTCTTCGAGCTCGAGGACGTGCAGCTGACGTTCGACGAAGGTTCCCTGCGCGCCATCGCGAAGAAGGCGATCCAGCGTGGCACCGGCGCGCGCGGCCTGCGCGCGATCCTCGAGGAGATCCTTCTCGACACGATGTTCGACCTGCCGAGCCGCGACGACGTGATCGAGGTCCGCGTGACCGAGGCGACCGTCACCCAGAAGCAGCCTCCCCTCCTCGAGCTCTCCGCGAAGCGCCAGAAGAAGGAGGCATGACCGGACCGGTGGTGCCGCCGAAGGCGGCTCCGGACCCGCTGGTCATACGCTCGCTCGAGTTCCTCGGACCGATGGCGACCGTCGATGGCTGGCGGCCGACGCACGACTTCCCCGAGATCGCCTTCGCCGGCCGCTCCAACGTGGGCAAGTCCTCGCTGCTCAACGCGCTGGTGCGCCGGAAGGCGTTCGCGCGCGTGAGCAAGACGCCGGGCCGGACGCGCGAGATCAACTTCTTCGCCGTGAACAAGACCTTCGTGCTCGCCGACCTGCCGGGGTACGGCTATGCCCGGATCTCGAAGGAGCGCAAGGAAGAGTGGCGCCCACTCATCGAGGGGTTCCTGCGCCACTCGCCGCAGCTCAGAGGGATCGTGCAGTTGCTCGACATCCGGCACGACCCGACCGAGGACGACCGGCAGATGCTCGACATGCTGTCGGACATCGGTCTGCCGACGGTCGTGGTGGTGACGAAGATCGACAAGCTCAAGCGGTCGCAGGTGGAGGCGCGCGTGAAGGAGGTCGCGAAGGAGCTCTCGCTCGACGAGGAGCAGGTGATCCCGTTCAGCGCGGTGACCGGTCAGGGGCGGGATGAGCTCGCGGAGGCGCTGGTGTCGCTGCTGGTGCAGGCGGCGGCTGAGGCTGCGGAAGCCGCGGCTGAAGCGGCGGCTGAGTCCGCGGCGCAGCTACCGGTCGTGTCAGAGGCCGAGCCGGGCTGAGCGTCGGCACTGAACGGCGACGGCCAGGGCTGTCACCTCAGAGGCACAGAGGACACAGAGAACGGCGGAGCACTGCCGACCTTCGTCAACTCCACAGCCGGTGCAACGGCGTTTTCACCACAGGGGACACAGGGGCTTTGTGCCTCGCCGAAGCCCCCTGTGCTCCCTGTGCCCCCTGTGGTAGAAGCAGTCGTACCAGCCGTTCTCCGCAGTTCTCTGTGTCCTCTGTGCCTCTGTGGTGAACGCCGTTGCGGTTTCACTCGGCCCCACGTCCGCTCACCGGATTCCGCATCGACCCTCGTGGGATAGATTCGAGCCATGCCCAGAATCCCCCTGCAGTCCCTGCCCCCGCGGCCGTCCGTGGCGCTCGCCGACGCCTGGCTGGTGCGCCTCGAACAGGCACTGGCGGACCCCGCGGTCGACCGGTCGGACCTCTGCCGCGACACGCTGCTCGAGCTCACGTATCCGCAGTACGTAGGCCGCTACGAGACCGCGCTCTCCGACGAGTCGGTCCCGCTCGGCACCCGGATCGCGCTCAGCTCGCTCGATCCGCGCAACATCACGCTCGAGCCAGAGTACTACGGCGACTGCGACCAGACGCGCTTCCAGAAGGTGAAGCCCCTGCTCTGGCTCTGGTACTCGTTCGACCGACTTCCGGTCGGCGGACAGGCCGTCGAGCTCGGCGTTGCGCTCCGCCGCCTGCTGGCGCCCTACATCTTCCGGAAGGTCGGCCGCGGCTTCAAGTGCTTCCAGCACGTCGAGTTCTCGTTCGGCTACAACATGGAGGTGGGCGACGACGTCGTCGTGCACCGCCATGTGCTGCTCGACGACCGCGGCGGCATCCGGCTGGGCAACAAGGTCTCGATCAGCGATTACGCCAACATCTACTCGCACACGCACAGCATCGTCGAGCAGGTCGACGTGACGAACGCGCTGACCGTGCTTGGCGACGGGGTCCGGATCACCTACCACGCGACCGTGCTCGCGGGCGTGCATGTGGGCGAACAGGGGATGGTGGGCGCCGTCGCGGTCGCGACGAAGGACGTGCGGCCCTACCACGTGAACGTGGGGATCCCGGCGAAGAGCGTGCGGGTGAAGCCGAATGCGCCGGCGGACGCGGGAGATCGCCTGCGGGCGAGCGTGGAGCGACAACGCGTGGACGAAAGCTGAAGGCCGAAGGGGGCGAGGCCGTACGGCCTCGCCTCTTTCATCCTTCAGCCTTCTTCACACCAGCGGTATCTCCAGCACATCCCAAACCGCCGGCGTCGCGAGCAGCTTGCGCGCATCGTCGAGCACTCTCGCCTCCTGCGGCCACGTGAATCGCCGACGCGCCTGACTCGGCGTGAGCCAGGCATGGCGCGTGTGCTCGTCCCCGAGCGTCACCACCGACTCGGGCGCGACGATCGCGGCGAAGACGGCCGCGAGCTGCACGGTGCCGCGCGGCACCAGGTAGAAGGTGTGCATGGTGATCGAGAGGAGCCGGTCGGGCCTGAGCCCCGTCTCCTCGGCGAGTTCGCGCAGCGCCGCGTGTTCGAGCTTCTCGCCGGGCTCCACCTTCCCGTGCACCATCTCCCAGGCGCCGGGGCAGCGCGTCGCCTGCCCGCGCTGGAGGGCGAGCACCAGCCAGCCCTTCGCGGCGGGACGGAACACCACCACGTCGACGACGCCGACCTCGACGGGAATGCCCGTCACGGCGCCGACTTCGCCTTGCGGTCCAGCAGCGAGTGGATGCGGGCCGAGAGGGCGCGACCGCGGAACGGCTTCGTGAGATAGTCGCTCGCGCCGTACTCGAAGACGCGCACCTCGCTGTCTTCGTCGCCCTTCGCGGTGAGCACGATGACCGGGAGCTTCTGCGTGGCGGGACGCGCGCGCAGGTGGCTCAGCACGCCGTACCCGTCGAGGCGCGGGAGGTTGAGGTCGAGCACCACGAGATCGGGCGCGAGCCGGTCGATCTCGTCGAGCGCGATCACGCCGTCGCCGGCCTCGTACACCACGAACCCTTCGCGTTCGAGCAGGTCCTTCATCACGCGCCGCAACGATTCCTCGTCCTCGACGAGCAGCACGCGTTTCGCGGCCGGGCGCTTCGACTTGCTGTCATCGACGAGCTCGAATGAGTCGCCGGTGAAAGAGGTCGGTGCAGAGTGGCGCGTGCCGGACCGCCGGGGCGCGGGCGGCTGCGCGGACGGGCCTTCCTCGTCGACGCTCGTGCTCGACGCGCGACCGTCCTGCACCGCCGCCTCGGCGGTGGTCGTGCGGGGCTGCTGTCCCGCGCGCGTCGGCTGCTCCATCGGCGCTTCGAGCACGCGCAGGAGCTCCTCGATGGTCGTCTCACCCTGGCGGACGTGCTGCACGCCGGACTCCCACAGCGAGCGCATCCCGGTCTCGCGCGCGGCGTCGGCGATCCGCTCGACGGTCTCGTTGCCGGCGATCCGCCGCTCCACTTCATCGTTCGCCTGCAGCACCTCCTCGATCGCCAGACGACCGCGATAGCCGGTCATCGAGCATTCGGCGCAACCGGTCGGGCGGTAGAGCGAGCCCTGGTCGGGGAACCAGCGCTTGAGCCGGTCGGGGACCTGACCGACCGCGAGTTCACGGCAGTGCGAGCAGAGCCGCCGCATGAGGCGCTGCGCCACGACGCCCTTGAGCGCCGCGGCGATCTTGTAGCTCTCGATGCCGATGTCGACGAGTCGCGTCACCGAACTCGCGGCGTCGTTCGTGTGCAGCGTCGAGAGCACCAAGTGGCCCGTGAGCGACGCCTGGATCGCGATGTTCGCGGTTTCCTTGTCGCGGATCTCGCCGACGAGGATGACGTCGGGGTCCTGACGGAGGATCGAGCGCAGCGCCGCGGCGAACGTCAGTCCCGCCTTCTCGTTCACCTGCACCTGCACGATGCCTTGGAGCCGGTACTCGACCGGGTCCTCGACCGTGACGATGTTCACGCCGCGCGCCTGCACCGAACGCAGCATGGAATAGAGCGTGGTCGTCTTGCCCGAACCGGTCGGGCCGGTGACGAGCACGATGCCCTCGCGCGCCTGCAGCAGTTCGTGGATGCCGTTGAGCTCGTCCGGCAGCAGGCCGAGCGAGTCGAGCGAGAGGATCGTCGAGCGCTGGTCGAGGATGCGGATGACGACCTTCTCGCCCTGCGACGCCGGCAGCGTCGAGATGCGGAGGTCGACGCGGTTGCCGCTCACCGCGACGCGCGCGCGGCCGTCCTGCGGGCGGAGGCGGTCGGCGATGTCGAGCTGCGCCATGATCTTGATGCGCGAGACGAGCGGCACGCCCGCCGGCTTGGGCAACACCATCACCTGCCGCAGCACGCCGTCGATGCGATAGCGAACCGCGACGCCGCTCTCTTCCGGCTCCAGGTGGATGTCGGAAGCGCGGGACTGGATCCCCTCGGCGATGATCCGATCGACGAGTTGGATGACGGGGCGTTCGCCGGCGCGCGAAACGCCGAGGTCGAGTTCGCCCTCGTTCACGTTGTCGGCGATGTTCTCGACGTCGTAGCTGCCCTGCACGTTCTCGAGGATCTTCTCGAAGACGTTCTCG
>JAYTNC010000294.1:0-2583 GCA_043748515.1 Gemmatimonadota bacterium
TGTCCCACTCGCGCAGCAGCGTCACCTGTTGCTTGAGCGCCTTCTTGCGCGCATCCGAGCCGCGCAGTCCGTCGTAGTCGCGCGCGAGGGCGGGGATCAGCGGGTCGAACGCCGGCAGCCGCGGGTCGTACGCCGCTGCGATCAGCTTGTCGAGATCGAACGCGTTCTCCCGCGTGAGCACCTCGATCGCGTGCAGGCCGCGCGCGTTCTCGCCGACGCCGTCCTCGAAGTAGCGCGCGAAATCCTTCTGCTGCGGACTCGCCGTGCCGGCCGCCGAATACGGATGGTTGTTGGTGTTCTGGATCCAGCCGGTGCTCGGGTTGAACACGTTGGGGCTCTCGTCCACCGTGTGCACGCCCTGCCATTCGGTCGCCGGATCGTTGCCGTCCACCGGCTTGGTCCAATCGAACCGCGTGTCGCGCCGCGGGATGAAGTTCGCGTGGAAGTACGCGATGTTCCCTTCCGCGTCCGCGTAGACCGTGTTGTTCGACGAGTTGGTGTGCAGGTCCATCGTCGTGCGGAACTCGGCGAGGTTCTTCGCCTTCGTGCGCAGATACGACTGCGTCAGCGCCTTCACCGGCTCGTGCATCAGGCGCACGGCGATCCACTTCCCGTCGGCCTCGCGCACCACGGGTCCATGATGCGTGCGATGGACCGTGAACTCGCGCGACTTCATCGTCTCGCCGTCGCGGTACCGCACGGTGACGCGCTGCGACGCCACGCGCCGCTGCTCGGCGCCGAACGTGTAGGTGTGGCCGTCGGGCGTCTCGGTGACCGCCACCGCGAACTCGTCGATCGCGTCGTTGTTGCTCGAGGTGTGCATCCACCCCGCGGTCGCGTTGAAGCCCTGGTAGACGAAGAACTGTCCCCACGTCACCGCGCCGTAGGCGTTCAGCCCTTCGTCGCTCGTCATCTGCAGCTCCTCGCGGAAGAAGAACGAGGTGTGCGGATTGATCAGCAGCAGCGCCTTGCCCGACGCGCTGCGCGACGGACCGATCGCGAACCCGTTCGACCCGGCCGGTTCCTGCAGCACGAAGCCGGGCACGGGAGCGGTGCCGGCCGACGCGCTCGCCGTGTCGGGACCCCGATAGAACGCCTCGAGCTGCGCCAGCGACACCCGCTCGATGTCCCCGCCGATGCTCCCCTCGCTGAACGACAACGCCATCCACGGCTCGAAGCGCGTGAGCACGCGCGGCTTCACATCGGGATGCGTCGCCAGGAAGTGATTGAGTCCGTCCGCCCACGCGTCCATCAACGTGCGGAGCCATTCGGGACTCGCCGCGTACTGCGCGCGCAGCGTGTCGGGGTCTATGAACAGTCGCATGCGCAGGTCCTGCCAGATCGCCTTCTCGCCCTCGGCCTCGGCGAGGCGGCCCATCGCGTTGAGGAAGTTCACCTCGATGCGATTGAAGTCGTCCTCCGCCTGCGCGTAGATCATGCCGAACACGGCATCGGCGTCGGACTTGCCGCGCACGTGCGGGATCCCCCAGTCGTCGCGAGTGATCGTGACGCGCGCGGCCTGCGCCTCCCAGCGCGCGCGCTCCTCGCGCGAGGGACCTTCGGTGGCACAGGCCGAGAGGAGCAGGGCCGCGAAGGCCAGGGTGAGATGCGGTCGGTTCATCGATCGGTGGGGTGAGTGCGTGAGGCGGCGCGCCGCGAACATCGTCCCCACAACTTGTCCCACCCGCTCGCAGGCCGGAAGCCGCGCCTCGGCTCAGCGCAGCGCCGAGAGGTCCATGGGCACGGTGAACCGGACCTGCATCGGGATCGCGTGCCGGCGCCGCAGGGTGCAGCCGTCTGGCGCCGCCTCATCGCCGGGACCAGCCGCGCAGGCCCCGCGCGTGCTCTCGGCTCGGAGCCCGCTCAGCGGCGTCATGATGTTCACTGCGAGCGCGCCACCGGCGGTGGTGTGAAAGGTCACGCCCTCGAAGATCGAGCTTTCCGGAAGCCAGGCCTGGAAGCGCCAGTTTGGCGCGCTGATCCCCTGCGCGAGGTTCCACGGCACGGCGCGCACGAAATGCTCCTGTAGCTGCTGCGTCGACGCCGACTGGTCGAGCGGGCAGCGGAACGCGAGCTCGAGCTCACCGCGCGTCGTGCGGAGCCGCAGCGACACATATCCGTTGGTCAGGGGGTCCGAGCAGGACGGCGTCCACGGCGGGCGCTCCAGGAGGTTCGTCGTCCCGGAGGCCATGGCCCAGTCCGCCGGGTGATCGCGGACCCACCGGTCCATCGCCTGTTCGGCGAGGTCCTGTTCGCTCGCCGGCGAGAGCAGCGGCTCGGCGCACCTGGCCCCGAGGGTGAGGCAGAGCACAGCGGCGAGCGGGATGAGACGCGAGCGTGGCATGTGGGGTAGTACCCTCGGGTGCATCGGAACGTCACTCCGGTTGACCCCGGTCGGTCATCCCCCGTAATTCTGGCATCAAGCGCGGCGTGCCGCCTGCCGGCCACGCGCCTCCCTCACAGTCGAGCTCCTCTCCGATGCGTTCCCGCCCGTCGCTGTCCGCGCTGCTCGCCGTCGCGATCGTCCTGGTCGTCGGCTCGTGCACGAGTTCGACCGAGCCGCCCCGGATCACCTCGGTGCAG
>JAYTNC010000295.1:0-25213 GCA_043748515.1 Gemmatimonadota bacterium
GCCGTGCTCGCCTGCGCGTTGAGCGTCTGCGTGCGCAGCTGGAAGTGCGTGCCGACCGCGCCGTCGGGCTCGATCTCGTCATGCGCGTAGTCCTGCGCCGTGCCCTCGAATCGCACGTACGGGAGCGAAGCGTGCTTGAGCTGCACGCCGCTGCGCGCGCTCACCGAGGTGCGGCGCCCGTCGATCCGGATCCCCGCCTCCGGGTCGCCCGGCACGGACGGGATGCCGTAGTTGAAGTCGTACGTCTTCACCGCGATCCCCGCATTCGCGCGCTCGCCCACGAAGCCGTAGCCGAGCGAGGCGTTGAGCGCGCGCGCGTCGGTGCCCGCGAGCCGCGTCGCGCCGCCGGTGCGGAGCGCTTCCATGTCGCGCCATCCGCCGCGCACGGCGATCGCGCCACGCGCGCCGAACCCGGTGGTGATCCCCGCGCTCACGGCCGCGCCGGGCGTGACCGACTCGCTCTGCGAGCCCACGTAGCCTTCGAGATGCGTCGGCACCGACGTCGGGATGTCATTCGACACGACGTTCACCACGCCGCCGAGCGCGTTGTTGCCGTACAGCAGCGACGCGGGACCACGCACGACCTCGATGCGCTGCGCCGCCAGCGGATCGACCGACACGCCATGATCACCCGACGACGACGCGAGGTCACCCGAACGGTCGCCGTCCTGCAGCACGAGGATCCGGTCGCCGGTGAGGCCGCGGATCACCGGCATCGTCGCCGCCGGACCGCCGAAGCGCTGGCTCACGCCGGGCTCCTGCGCGAGCGTCGACGCGACGGACGAGCCTAGCGAGCGCGCGAGCGCGCGTCCCGAGAGCTCCATCGCGGCCTGCGTGAGTCGCTCGGTCTCGGTGCCGGTGGGCGACGCACTCACCACCACCGAGCTGAGCTGCAGCGGTGTGCGGATCATCGCGATCCGCACGCGGACGTCGTCGCCCTCCGCCGGCACGCGCACCACGAGGTGCCCCGGCGCGTAGCCGATGAGCGTGAAGCTCAGGTGATACTCGCCGGATGGAAGGCCGCGCAGGACGAAGTCACCCTGTGCGTTCGTCGTCGTCGCGCGCGCGACCTCGGCGACGATCACGTTCACGTTGGCGAGCGGCGCACCGGTCGAGTCGACGACGGTGCCGAGGACTGCGGGCGATGCGGAGGATGCGGACGCGGGCAGGGCGGCCGACGCGGCGCCGGGCGGTGCGAGCAGGACGAGCAGGACGAGCAGGACGAGCGGGCGGAGTGCCGCCCACACGGGGGCGATACGGAGCGGCTCGAGGGCGATTCGCATGTTGAAGTTCTCTGAGTCCGTGGAAGGCCGCGCGACCGCTCCGGACAACCGGGCGATCCGCTCACCTCGACAATGACGGACGCCCGAGTGGCGCTCCGTCGGACCGCGCCCAGAGGGGTGCGGCGACTCAGACCCTCGGCGGGCCTCGCGGGTCCGGCGATCCCGTCAGCGCCGACGCAGCGGCATGCGGACCGGCGTCCCGTGCGAGCGGGCCGGCCACGTGGGCGAGCCGCACGGGCTCGTCGCGTTCGGAGATGGTGTCGCCGAAGGTGCCCGTGACGACCTGACAGAGCTGACACGCCGACTGGTCGTGCTGCGGCGGGCAGCTCGTGTCCTGAGCATCCTCCCAGTGCGCGACGACCGCCTCGGCATGTCCCGCCATCGCGTCGGCGACCGGGGCGGCCGCGATCACGAACGCGTGGACCGCGAGCCAAGCCCCGATCACGACGCGCATGATCCCGGAGCGCCCGAGGGCATTCCGTGAGCGGCCGAAGCGAAGAAGGGAGAGACGTGATCTCACGGGAATAATGAATACACGGTGCGGTATTGAAAGAGAACCATGCGGGATTGCTGACATTCCTCCATCCCAATGGAGCGACTAGATTTAGCCCCATGAACCGCAAGGACGCGCTGGACTACCATTCCCGCGGACGACCCGGCAAGATCGCCGTCGTCCCGACCAAGCCGCTGACCAATCAGCGGGACCTCGGCCTGGCGTATTCGCCCGGTGTGGCGGAACCCTGCCTCGAGATCAAGAACAACCCCGACGACGTCTACAAGTACACCGCCAAGGGGAACCTGATCGCGGTCGTGACCAACGGAACCGCGGTGCTCGGCCTCGGCAACATCGGGGCGCTGGCGGGCAAGCCGGTCATGGAAGGCAAGGCCAATCTCTTCAAGCAGTTCGCCGACATCGACGTCTTCGACATCGAGGTCGGGACCGAGAACGCGGAGGAGGTCATCCGCTTCTGCCAGCTCCTCGAGCCCACCGTCGGTGGCATCAACCTCGAGGACATCAAGGCGCCCGAGTGTTTCCACATCGAGGAGACGCTCCGCAAGACCATGAAGATCCCGGTCTTCCACGATGACCAGCACGGTACGGCGATCATCTCCGGCGCCGCGCTGCTCAACGCGCTCGAGGTGAACGGCAAGGACATCGGCGCGATCCGCGTGGTCTTCTCCGGCGCCGGCGCTGCCGCGATCTCGACCGCCGAGCATTATGTGCGGCTGGGCGTGAAGCGCGAGCACATCCTCATGTGCGACAGCAAGGGCGTGATCCACAGCAAGCGCACCGACTTCATCGATCCGTACAAGGCGCGTTTCCAGGTCGAGACCGACCGGCGCGACCTCACGCAGGCACTTGTCGACGCCGACGTCTTCGTCGGCCTCTCGGTCGCGGGCGCCGTCACCGGCGCGATGGTGAAGGCGATGGCAAAGTCGCCGATCATCTTCGCGCTGGCCAATCCCGTGCCGGAGATCCTCCCGCACGAGGTGCGCGCGGTGCGCGACGACGCGATCATCGCGACCGGCCGCTCCGACTATCCCAATCAGGTCAACAACGTCCTCGGCTTCCCGTTCATCTTCCGCGGCGCGCTCGATGCGCGCGCGACGGAGATCAACGAGGAGATGAAGATGGCGGCCACGCGCGCCCTCGCGCAGCTCGCCAAGGAGGACGTGCCGGACAGCCTCGCGGCGCTCTACGGGCTCACGAACGTGAAGTTCGGCCCCGAGTACCTGATCCCCTTCCCCTTCGACCCGCGCGCGTTGCTGCGCGTGGCGCCGGCGGTCGCGTGGGCCGCGGTCGCGAGCGGCGTCGCGAAGGAGTTCATCGACCTCGACGAGTACCGCGACCGCCTCGAGGCGCGGCTCGGCCGCGCGCGCGGCATCATGCGTGGCCTCATCTCGCGCGCCCAGCAGGACCCGCGCCGCGTCGTCTTCCCCGAGGGCGAGGATCCCAAGATCCTCCGCGCCGCGCAGATCCTCGTCGACGAGCAGATCGCGCAGCCGATCCTCCTCGGCCGGCTCGACCGCGTGCGGCAGATGGCCGACGAGCTCGGGATCCCGCTCGACGGCATCACGCTCGAGGAGCCGGCGTCCTCCCCGCGCCGCGACGCGTACGCGAAGGTCCTCTGGACCAAGCGGCAGCGCAAAGGCATGTCGCTCGACGAGGCGAACCAGCGCATCACGCGCGCCATCACATTCGGCTCGGTGATGGTCGCCTCCGGCGACGCCGACGCGCTCGTGGGCGGCATCGGCAAGCACTATCCCGAGACCGTGCGTCCCGCCCTCGAGGTCATCGGCGCCGACAAGGCGGTCGGCCTCGCGTCGGGCCTCTACATGCTCGTCTTCGAGAAGCACATCGTCTTCTTCGGCGACACCACCGTCAACATCGATCCGACCGCCGAACAGCTCGCGATGATCGCGCAGTCGGCGGCAGGGCTCGCGAAGGTCTTCGGCATCTCGCCGCGGATTGCGATGCTCTCGTTCTCCAACTTCGGCTCGGTGAAGCACCCCGAGGCGCAGAAGGTCGCCGAGGCCGTGCGCCTCGTGCGGCAGCGCGACCCGTCGCTGATCGTCGACGGCGAGATGCAGGCCGACACGGCCTTCAGCGAGGAGGTGCTGGCGGGGCGCTATCCGTTCAGCGCCCTCAAGGAAGCGGCGAACGTGCTGATCTTCCCGAACCTCAGCGCGGGCAACATCGCATACAAGCTGCTCACGAAGCTGGGCGGGGCCACGGCGATCGGCCCCATCCTCGTCGGCATGCAGCACCCGGTGCATGTGCTCGAACAGGGCGCCGACGTTCAGGAGATCGTGAACATGGCCGCCGTGGCCGTGATCGACGCGCAGCAGCGCGGCCCGAGCAGCACCCCCGCGCGCGGCAACTGACGCGCGCGTCCCACCCGACCACCCTTCCCGACTTCTTCAAGACCATGTCCACTTCGACCACCCCCGTGCGCGAGAGCGCGACCGGACTCGGCGCCCAGGGCCTCGCGCCCAAGGGCACCGTGCGCTGGAACTTCGAGGCACCCGAGCTCGTGCAGGCCGCCATCCGGAAGGGTGAGGGCGAGCTCGCCCACATGGGACCCTTCGTCGCCGTCACCAAGCCGCACACGGGCCGTTCGCCCAACGACAAGTTCGTCGTGAAGGAGTCCTCGACCGAGGCCGACGTCGACTGGGGCAAGGTCAACCAGCCGATGAGCGAGGCGCACTACGAGACGCTGCTCGCCGACGTGCGCGGCTACCTGAACGGTCTCGACGAGATCTTCGTCGAGGATCTCTACTGCGGCGCCGACGCCGACTACCGTCTCTCCTGCCGCTACGTCACGCCCAACGCGTGGCATGCGAGCTTCGTCCGCAACATGTTCATTCGCCCGGCGCTCGCCGAGCTCGCGACCTTCGCGCCGAACTTCAGCATCCTGCACGCGCCCGAGTTCCAGGCCGACCCGGCGAAGCACGGCACGCGGACGAGCACGTTCATCGTACTCAACCTCGCCAAGCGCACCATCCTGATCGGCGGCACGCGCTACGCCGGCGAGCTCAAGAAGTCGATGTTCACGGTGATGAACTACCTGCTGCCGAAGCAGGGCGTGCTCTCGATGCACTGCTCCGCCAACATCGGCCCCGCGGGCGACACCGCACTCTTCTTCGGCCTCTCGGGCACCGGCAAGACCACGCTCTCGGCCGACCCCGAGCGGGGCCTCATCGGCGACGACGAGCATGGCTGGAGCGAGAACGGCACCTTCAACTTCGAGGGCGGCTGCTACGCCAAGGTGATCAACCTCTCGAAGGAGCAGGAGCCCGACATCTTCGCCACCACCGAGATGTTCGGCACCGTGCTCGAGAACGTCGTGCTCGAGCCGGGCACCAAGAAGGTCGAGTTCGCGAACCAGTCGATCACCGAGAACACGCGCGCGTCGTATCCGCTGCACTACATCCGCAACCACGTGCCGAGCGGCCGCGGCGGACACCCGAAGCACGTGGTGTTCCTCACCGCCGACGCCTTCGGCGTGCTGCCGCCGATCGCCAAGCTCACGCGCGAGCAGGCGATGTACTACTTCCTCTCGGGCTACACGGCGAAGCTCGCCGGCACCGAGCGCGGCGTCACCGAGCCCCAGGCGACCTTCTCGGCCTGCTTCGGCGCGGTCTTCCTCGTCTGGCATCCGACCAAGTACGCCGAGATGCTCGGCCAGCTGCTCGACCAGCACGGCGCGCAGGTCTGGCTCGTGAACACCGGCTGGAGCGGCGGCCCCTACGGCGTCGGCGCGCGCATGAAGCTCGGCTACACCCGCGCGATGGTGCGCGCCCTGCTCGCCGGCAAGCTCGACCACGCGCAGGTGACGCCCGATCCGATCTTCGGCCTGCCGATCCCCTCGGCGGTGGACGATGTGCCGGCCGAGGTCCTCCAGCCGCGGCTCACGTGGAAGGACGGCGCGGCGTACGACACGCAGGCGAAGAAGCTCGCGGCGATGTTCGAGGAGAACATCAAGAAGTTCGGTGCGGCGGTGAGTCCGGCGATCCTGGGAGCGGGGCCGAAGGGATGATGCTTCTGCGATGAAGGCTGAAAGATGAAAGGGGCGAGGCCGTGCGGCCTCGCCTTCTTCATTTGCGCTCCAGCAGGCAACGGTTCGGTCCCCCAGCATCGCCCTCCCGCTTTAGCTTTCATCATTCATCCTTCAGCCTTCATCATTCGTGCCCACCCTGCGCGATCCGCTGTGGAACAACATCCGCGTCGACGGCCCGTACCTTCGGCTCATGGACTCGGCGCCCTTCCAGCGCCTCCGCTACGTCCGCCAGCTCGGCCTCGCGCACCTCGTCTACCCCGGCGCGACGCACAGCCGGTTCGAACACGCCCTCGGCGCCTACCACCTGGCGCGCCTCACGGTGCGTGTCCTCGACGATGCCGGTGAACTCACCGCCGTCCCCGACCTCGACCGCCGGCTCGTCGTCGCCGCCGCGCTGCTGCACGACATCGGGCATTACCCGTTCTCGCACGCGCTCGAGGAGATCGGCGTTCCGCATCACGAGGAGGTCGCGCGGCCGTTGATCGCCGACGGCGCCGTGGGAATGGTCCTCCGCGAGGAGTTCGCTCCCGACGCGCCCGAGCGTGTGCTGGCTCTCGTCCGCGGCGTGAGCGAGTCGCCGCTGCAGGGACTCATCTCCGGGTCGATCGACCTCGACAAGACCGACTATCTCAAGCGCGACGCGATGATGTGCGGCGTGGCGTACGGCGAGATCGACGTCGACCGCCTCCGCCACGCCCTCACGATCGTCGCCGATCCCGTCACCGGACGGCCGACGGTCGGCCTGCGCGAGAAGGGGCTCTCGGCCCTGGAATCGTTGCTCTTCGCGAAGTACCAGATGTACCGCAACGTCTACTGGCAGCACGCGGTCCGCAGCGCGACGGCGATGTACAAGCGCCTCGTCGAGGACGCGCTCCGCGCCGGAGATCTCGCGGTCGACACGCTGGCGTCGTTCACCGACGAGGGGATCCTGCACGCGGTGGACCGCGCGAGCGAGCGCCCGGGCGGGAGTTCGGACCGCCGCACAGGAGACCGCGCCGGTGCGCCGCCGCTCCTCGACGCGATCCGCGAGCGCCGGCTCTACAAGCGCGCGATGGAAGCGCCGGCGGCCGAGCTCACTGGGCTCGACCTCGAGTGGATCGCCGAGGACCGCGATCGCACGCGCGCTGCCGAGGAGGTCCTCGCGCGCGCGCATGGCCTGAAGAGCGGCGAACTCCTGCTCGACTACCCGCGGAAGGAGCGGATGATCGGGCTCGATCTCCCGCTCCTCGCGCGCGACGGCAGCGTCCGTCGCATCACCGACTCGGGGCTCGCGGGTGCGATCAACCTCCCGATCCTCGCCGAGCAGCTCTATCAGTCGGCGCGCTGGCTGCGGGTGTTCACGGTCGGGCGCATCGAGATCCCGCGGGCCGAGGTGCTCGCGGTGCTGGCGTCGTCTTAGGGCCCGAACTGCTTTCACCACAGAGGCACAGAGGACACTGAGAGGGGCGGAACGACTGCTTCAACACAGGGGGGCCCCGAGGTGTCCTCGGAGCCCCCTGTGTTCCCTGTGGTGAACGGCCGTTGCAGTTCTCTCTGTCCTCTGTGCCTCTGTGGTGAACGCCGTGGCAGGAGAACTCAGCCCTCAGGCGCCGCAGCCTTCCGCGACTTCCCGTGCGCCTCGGCCAGCAACTTCCCGATCCCGCGATAGAACTTCGCGTCCGAGCTCTTCCCTTCCTCGGCCATCGCGAGCGCGCATCGTTCGAGCGCGTAGAGGATGTTCCCGAGATAGAGCTCCGCGATCCCGCCGACCGACTCCGGTTGCTCAGTCATTCTGCGGTCCATCGAGTCCGTCCACCTGGACCACGATGGACGTGATGTTGTCGAGTCCGCCGCGGTTGTTGGCTTCGGCGATCAGCGCGTCGACGATCCGGCCCGGTCCCGAGCGCGCGAGCAGCAACTGCTGCAGGCGGCGATCGTCGACCATGCCCGTGAGGCCGTCGGAGGCCACGAGGAACACATCGCCCGGGCGGGTCTCACCCTGATAGATGTCCGCCTCGACCTCGTCGCTCGCCCCGACGCAGCGCGTGATCACGTTGCTGTACGGGTGGTAGCGCGCCTGCTCCGGCGTCAGCAGCCCCGCGTCGACCTGCTCCTGCACATAGGAGTGGTCCTTGGTGATCTGCGTGAGCGCACCGTCGCGCAGGAGATAGATGCGCGAGTCGCCGATCTGCCCGATGAGGTAGCCCTCGTCGGACATCACCAGCACCGACGCGGTCGTCCCCATCCCCTGCTTGTCGACCTCGGCGAGCATCCGCTCGTAGATCGCGCGATTCGCGTCCTTGAGGGCCTGCGCGACCAGCGCAGGCGCGCCATCGGCCTTCACTGATTGCAGGGGGAGCAGCGTCCGAGCGATGATCTGCACGGCCATCTCGCTCGCCACCTCACCGGCCGCGTGGCCACCCATGCCGTCGGCGACGACGAACACTCCCCGCTTGGCATCGGCCTCGGCGAAGAAATTGTCCTCATTACCGGAACGGACCATACCCACGTCCGTGCGTGCGCCAACCTTGATCTGCATCTGTTCAGCGCCCCGCGAACAGGAGAAGCGACAGGAGCCCGACACCCGTGCCCGCAATGGACACGAGGAGGAGGATCACCGCGGCACAGCCCTTCTTCTTCTCTTCGACCACCGGCGCACTCGCCGGGGCCTTGGACGGCGCCTTCGCCGCCGGTGCTGCCGGCTTGGCCGCCACCTGCTTTCTGAGCGCGTCGACGTTCACCGCCGCGATCGCCCTCGTGCCACCACCCTCGGAGACCGGCACCGCGGCCGACCGGAAGGTCATCTTGACGCCGCCGAAACGCAGATCGGGCGCGCCTTCGACGCGCACCTCACCCTGCACCCGGCGTCCACCCACATACGTGCCGTTGGTCGACTCCTGGTCGACCACGTACCACCCGTCGGCACGTTTCTGGATCTTCGCATGCGAGTCCGAGATCGACTCGTCCTTGATCGCGATGTCATTATGCTCTCCGCGCCCGATATTCGTGAGGGCGGAGTGCAACTCGAACTTCATTCCCTTCAGCGGCCCCTCGGCCACGACCTCGAGGGTCGCGAGGGGCGCGCGGCCCGCGAAGGCGGCCGGTGCGGGCGCCTTCGCCGGCGCGGGCGCCACCACAGGGATCGGAGCGGGCGCACTCGACGGAACTGCAGGCGCCGGAGGTGCCGCCGGCGGGGCGGCCGGCCGCTTGGCCGCGGGCGCCCCCATCATGGTATGCGCCAGCGCGGGCGCCACGTGGGGCGGCGCGGGCGGCTCGCCGGGGGCTGCTGGCGCACCCATCTCCGGAGCCGGGGGCGGCTCAGGCGGCGCGGCAGGCGCCGGCGCGGTGGCCGGCGCCACCTTCGCCACGTCCGCATAGAAGCGGAACTCCTCGGCGCCCATCTTGATCACGTCGCCGCGGCCGAGCAGCTGCTCCCCCGCCACCCGCGCGCCGTTCACCCAGACGCCGTTCGTGCTGTGGTCCGTGAGAACATACCCGCCCGCAGACGGCGCGATGCTCGCGTGCGTGCGCGAGATCTCCGTGCTGGCGATCACCACGTCGTTGCCGACCTCGCGGCCGAAGCTCATCCCCGCATCCGCCACCGGGTATTCGCGGCCATCGACGAGCGAAACGAGTCGGCCACCCGTCGCGGTCGTCGGCTTCTTCGGCGCGGCGCCCTTGGAGGCGACCATCTTCGCGACGTCGGCGGCGCTCACGAACGACGTGCTGCCGCCCTTCTGGTCCTCGCCGAGCCGCAGTTCGTGCCCCGAGAGCTCGACCTTGTCGCCGTGCAGGAGCGGGCTCGGCTGCATGCCCAACTGAACGCCGTTCACCATCACCACCGACCCGGACGCGCCCAGCCGGATCGACACACCGGTCGCACCCAGCGACACGATCGCGCGGCTCGCAGGGTCGCCGCTGGGGAGCCGGATACCGGCGCCGTCGAAGGCGCCGATGCTCGTCTCACCCGCCGCGAGCGGGTACTGGCTGTCGTTGAGCTTCAGGTAGGGCATCGAGAGGAGGAAACTACGGGGAATGAGGGGGGGTCGGCAAGCGTCAAGCGCCGAGTGCCGCGGCGACTTCCAACTCCCCCGCTTGCAATCGGAAGAGCCGCGCATACAGGCCATGACGGGACAAGAGCGCGCGATGTGTCCCGCGCTCCCGGACTTCCCCGTGATGGAGCACGAGGATCTCGGTCGCGCCGGTGATCGTGCTGAGCCGGTGCGCGACCGCGATCGTCGTGCGTCCCTGCATCAGCGTCGCGAGTCCGCGCTGGATCTCGGCCTCGATCTCGCTGTCGACGGCGCTCGTTGCCTCGTCGAGCAGGAGCAGCGCCGGGTCGGCCGCGATCGCGCGCGCGAACGAGAGCAGTTGCCGCTCGCCCACGCTCACGCTCGAGCCGCGCTCGCCGAGCCGCTGCGCGTAGCCGTCGGGCAACCGCGCGATCACGCGATCCGCACCCACCCGCTCGGCCGCCTGCCGCACCTCGGCGTCGCTGAGCGGATTGCCGAGGCGGATGTTCGACGCGACGTCGCCGGCGAAGAGGAAGATGTCCTGTTGCACATATCCGACCACGCGCCGCAACTCGTGCACGGGCATCGCGCGGATGTCGCGCCCGTCAAGCAGGATCCGCCCGCGCAGCGGTTCATGGAAGCGCAGCAGCAGGTTGATCACGGTCGTCTTGCCGGCGCCGGTGTGCCCGACGAGCGCGAGCGTCTCGCCCGGACGCACGGTGAACGAGACCCCGCGCAGCACCCAGGTCGGTTCGCGACGCGCTCCACCAGCCGCCGCGGCGTCAGTCCCGTCATCCGTGGGCCCGTCGTACGCGAACCAGACGTCCTCGAACGTCACCGTCACGCCCTGCGCCGCCGCGCTCCGCGCCTCGAGCGTGACGGTCGCCGTCCCTTCCGCGGCCGGGGTGTCGAGCAGCGCGAAGATCCGCTCCGAACTCGCCATCGCCTGCTGCAGCGTGTTGTACTTGTCCGAGAGGTCCTGCAGTGGCTGGTAGAAGCGGCGCGCGAGCTGGAGGAACGCCGCCAGTGTGCCCACCGTCAGCACGCCGCTCTCGACCCGCGGCGCGGCCGCGATGATCAGGCTCGCGAGCGCGACGCTCGTGAGGATCTCGATCGCCGGGAAGTAGAGCGCGTAGACCGTCACCGACCGCAGGTGCGCGTCGAGATGCGCCTTGTCGAGCGCGGCGAAGCGCGTTGCCTCGTCGTCCTCGCGACTGAAGAGTTGCACCACGCGCATCCCCGAGATCCGTTCGGCGAGGAAGGCGTTGATCCGCGCGATCCGCGTGCGGATCTCGCGGTACGACTCGCGCACGCGGAGCCGGAAGATGCGCGAGACCCAGAGGATCCCCGGCACCACCAGATACGCGGCGAGCGCCATCCGCCAATCGACCACGACCATCAGCACCGTGATCGCGGCCAGCGTGAAGAGGTCGCCGAGCCCCGCGACCACGCCCGACGCGAACAGTTCGTTGAGCGATTCGACGTCCGACGTCACGCGCGTCACCACGCGCCCCACCGGATTGCGGTCGAAGAACGGGATCGGCAGGCGCTGCAGATGCGCGAAGATCTGCCGGCGCAGGTCGTGCATCACGCGCTGACCGAGGATGCCCGTCAGCAACGTTTCGACATACGCCGCCGAGACCTGCAGCAGGAGCGCCCCGACGAGCAGCAGCACCGAGCTGCGCACGAGCGCGGCGTCGCCGGCGGGGATCGCGACGTCGATCACGTGCCGCGTGAGCAGGGGCGGCGCGAGCTGCAGCACGCCCTCGACCATGAGCACCAGCACCGCGCCCACCACGAGCTTGCCGTAGGGCCGCACATAGCCGGCGAGCCGCCGCGCGAGCCGGCCGTCGAAGGCCTTGCCGAGGGCGTCCTCTTCGTGCTGGATGGCGGTGGGAGCGGTCACGATGCAATGTCGCGGGTGGGGCACGATGGCGGCCAGCCCGCCGCTAGATTCCGTCCGATGAAGGACCGCATCGTCGTCCGGGGCGCGAGGCTCCACAACCTGAAGGACATCGACGTCGACTTCCCGCGCCGCGCCATCACGGTCGTCACGGGACCGTCCGGCTCAGGCAAGTCGTCGCTCGCGTTCGACACGATCTACGCCGAGGGCCAGCGCCGCTACGTCGAGTCGCTCTCGGCGTACGCGCGGCAGTTCCTCGAGCGCATGCCCAAGCCCGACGTCGACTCGATCGACGGGCTCTCCCCCGCCGTCGCGATCGAGCAGAAGAACCCGACGCGCACCTCGCGCTCGACCGTCGGCACCGCGACCGAGATCTACGATTACATGCGCCTGCTCTGGGCGCGCGTCGGACGCACCGTCTGCCCGGTCTGCGGGCGCGAGCTCCTCCCCGACTCCGCCGACCGCGCCGCGGCGCAGGTCATGGCCGAGCCCGCGGGCACGCGCGTGCACGTCGCCTTCCCGTTCGCGCGCTCGAGCAAGCTGGTCCACACGCGGATCGTCGAGCACCTGCGCGCGAAGGGGTTCGTGCGCGTGATCGCCGACGGCGCGGTGCTGCGCCTCGACGAGCTCGACACGGGCAAGCCGAACCTCGCGAAGGCGAAGGAACTGCTCGTCGTCACCGACCGCCTCGTCGTGAACGAGGAGATGCGCTCGCGACTCGCCGACGCGCTCGAGACGGCCTTCAGCGAAGGCGACGGCGACGCGACGGTGGTGCTCGAGGACGGCCCCGCCGCCGCGCCCGAGGGCAGGAGTTCCGCGACCGACGGAAAGCGTCCCGCACCCGCGGGCAAGAGTCCTGCGCCGCGCCTGCTCCGGTACACGACGACCTTCCGCTGCCCCAACGACGGCCACGTCGCGCCCGCGCCGTCGCCGCAGCTCTTCTCGTTCAACAACCCGCGCGGTGCCTGCGGCACCTGCAATGGCTTCGGCGCGACGCTCGAGTTCGACGAGTCGCTGATCGTCCCCTACCCCGAACGCTCGCTGCGCGACGGCGCGCTCGACCCCTGGACCGCGCCGCGCTACGACACCAAGCGCCGTGCGCTCGCCGAGTACGCGAAGAAGGAAGGGATCCCGCTCGACAAGCCGTGGCGCGACCTCGCGAAGCCGCAACAGGAGAAGCTCCTGCGTGGCAAGTCGAAGGGCTGGGTCGGCATGATCCCCTTCCTCGACGCGCTCGAGCCCAAGAAGTACAAGCAGTACATCCGCGTCTTCCTGCGGAAGTATCAGATGGCGGCGACCTGCGCGACCTGCGGCGGCACCAAGCTCCAGCAGGACGCGCTCAACGTGCGCGTCGGCGGCCGCACCATCGCCGAGGTCGCGAACATGCCGGTCGGGCTGCTCAAACCGTGGGCCGACTCGCTGCGGCTGTCGAGGCAGGAGACCGAGATCGCGGCGCACATCCTGCGCGAGGCGCGCGACCGCATCTCGTTCCTCTGCGACGTCGGCCTCACCTACCTGAGTCTCGACCGCGCCACGCGCACGCTCTCCGGCGGCGAAGCGCAGCGCATCGGCCTGGCCAACTCGCTCGGGGCGCGCCTGGTCGACACGCTCTACGTGTTGGATGAACCGAGCATCGGCCTGCACGCGCGCGACCTCGGTCGCCTCCTCGGCCTGCTCGAACGCCTGCGCGATCTCGGCAACACGGTCCTGATGGTGGAGCACGACCTCGACGCCATGCGCATGAGCGACTGGATGCTCGAACTCGGCCCCGGCGCCGGGGAGAAGGGCGGCGAACTCGTGTTCAGCGGCCCGACGAGCACCGCCAACGAGAGCCCGCTCACCGGGCAGTACCTCACCGGCGCGAAGGTCATCCCGCTCCCGGCGAAGCGCCGCCGCGCGGGCCCGCAGTGGCTCGCGATCACCGGCGCGCGCGAACACAACCTGCGCAGCGTCTCCACGCGCATCCCGCTCGGCACCCTCACCTGCTTCACCGGCGTGAGCGGCTCGGGCAAGAGCACGCTCGTGCACGACGTGATCTTCCGCGCGCTCGAGCACAAGCTCACCGGCGAACACACCGCCAAGCAGCACCTCGGTGAGAAGGTCGGCGCCTTCGACACGATCACCGGCTGGGAGGCCATCGACGAGGTGGTGCTCGTGGACCAGGAGCCGATCGGCCGCTCGCCGCGCTCCAATCCCGTCACGTACGTGAAGGCCTTCGACGAGGTGCGCCGGATCTTCTCGGAGGTCCCGCTCGCCCGCCAGCGCCGCTACACGGCCGGCACCTTCTCCTTCAATGTGAAGGGCGGCCGCTGCGAGACCTGCGAGGGGGCCGGGGCGCTCGAGGTGGAGATGGTGTTCATGGCCGACGTCTTCGTGCCCTGCGAGAGCTGCGGCGGGACGCGGTACAAGCCGGAAGTGCTCGACGTGACCTACTTCGGGAAGCGGATCACGGACGTCCTCGAGATGACCGTGGACGAGGCGATCCGGTTCTTCCCCCGCGAGGAGAAGCTCGGTCAGGCCCTTTGGCAGGTGCAGCAGGTGGGGCTGGGTTACCTCCGACTCGGCCAGCCCGCCACGACCCTCTCCGGGGGCGAGGCCCAGCGCCTCAAGATCGCCCGGGAGCTGGCCCTGGCGGCCAAGAAGGGGGGCCGGAAGCTCTATGTCATGGACGAGCCCACGACGGGCCTCCACCCCCGCGATATCGAGGTCCTTTGTGCCGTGCTGGACCGATTGGTCGACGCGGGGCATACGGTGGTCCTGATCGAGCACAACCTGGACGTGATCAAACGGGCCGACTGGGTGATCGACCTGGGTCCTGAGGGGGGCGACGGGGGCGGCCTGATCGTGGCCGAGGGGACCCCCGAGCAGGTGGCCAAGGTGGCCGGGTCGCACACGGCGCGATTCGTCGCGCCGCTGCTCAAGCGCTAGCTTATCAGTTGCCCCACGGGCACCACCTCACAGAGGACATCATGGCGATCACGAAGCGGAACGTGAAGAAGGCCGCACGCAAGGCGGTCAAGAGCGCGACGAAGACGCGCAAGTCCGTCGTCAAGAAGGCGGCGAAGGCATTCAAGGGCGCGAAGAAGAAGGCGACCGTGACGCGCGCGAAGGTGAAGAAGTCGGCGAAGAGCGCAGGCGCCTCGCTGAAGAAGTCCGCGACGAACGCGGGCGCCTCGCTGAAGAAGTCCGCGACGAGCGCGCGCGCGAAGTTGAAGAAGGCGGCCTCCTCGGCGCGCACGAAGATGAAGGGCGCCGCGGCGCGCGCCGGCGTGAAGGTGAAGGCGCTCAAGCAGCGCGCTTCGGCCGCGACGGTCACGTTCAAGAAGAAGGCGACGGCGACCCGAAAGGCCGTCGTGAAGGCGGCGAAGGATCCGAAGGTGCAGGCCGCCGCCGCGACGGTGGCGACGGTCGCCGCGACCGTGGTCGCCGCGGGTGCTGCGGTGGTGCATGAGATGCGGAAGCCTGCTGAGCCCGCTGCTCCGACACCTGCACCCATCGCTCCGCCCACACAGTTCTGAGTTGGTGATGAAGGTGGAAGGATGAAAGTCGAAAGATGAAAAGCGATGCGGGGGTGAGCACTGAGCCCACCCCCGCATCGCTTTTCACCACGCATCGCCGTTCACTTTCAACTTTCATCCTTCAGCCTTCATCCGACTCACTCATGTCGGATCGCATCAATGGGTGACAGACGGGACGCCCTGAGGGCCGGGTACAATCCGAACCCGATCCCGATCGCCACCGACAACCCCGCCGCCACGAGGATCGTCGTCGGCGTGATCGCTGCCTCGACCGGCGCCTTCGTCTGCGCGCGCATGATCGCCGCAGTGAGGAACGCGATCGAGAGGCCGAGCACGACGCCGATCGTCGCGCCGAAGCTCGTGATCGCGACCGACTCCGAGAGGAACTGCACGAGGATGTCGCGGTCGCGCGCGCCCGTCGCCTTGCGGATGCCGATCTCGCGCGTGCGCTCCGCCACCGACGCGAGCAGCACGTTCATGATCCCGATCCCGCCCACGAGCAGCGAAACGCCGGTGATCGCGCCCATCAGGAGCTTGAAGATCAGCATCCCCGCCGCGACCTGCTTCACGCGCGCCTGATTGGTGCTCACCGCGGCGCGATCCTTCCACGTGGTGCCGTAGCGCGCGAGCATCCAGGCCTCGACCTCGCCCTTGATCCGCTCCACCTCGTCGATGGTCGGTGCGACGACGGCGATCATCGGCGCGCGCGTGCCCGGGATCGCACGGCCAGCGTCATCCACGGGGACGAACGCGCTCAACGGGGCGCTGCCGCCGCGCCCGCCCGAGACCACGCCGATCACGGTATGCGGCGCACCGCCGAGAGCGACCACGAGTCCCACCGCCTTCGCCGGCGCGAGGCTGTCGCGCGCGACCACGCCGGCGGCGCGGTCGTTGAGCACCACGACCGCGCTGTCCGTGTCGGTGTAGGTGCGCCCGGCCGTGACGCTCATCCCCGCGTCGGCGAAGTGCGTCGCCAGCGTGCCCATCACGCCGAATCCGCGCGGCGCGGCACCAGGATCGAGGGTCACCATCGAGGCGCCCATCGTCAGCATCTTCAGCTTCGCTTCCCCGTTCACCGCCTCGGCGAGTGCCCGGGCGTCGGCGCCGGTGAACCGGATGATGTCGGTCCGGCGCACGAACTGGCCGTCGATCAGCGTGTTGGAGGACGGCGCGACCTCGACGCCGAGCAGGTCGGTGGTCTCCTCGATCTGCTGGCGGGCGAAGGCTTCGACGCCGTCACCCATGGAGAGGACCGAGACCATCGCGCCGACGCCCATGACCACGCCGAGGGTGGAGAGGAGCGTGCGAAGGGGGTTGCCGCGAAGGGCGTCGAGGCCGACGGAGAGCGAACTGCGGGGGGAGATGGGCATCGCGGACGCAGGGGGTCGAGAGGCGTGCGGAGGGTGGAACTGCGTGCGGGGGCGGTGGCCCCTGCTCGGCTTACGCGGGGGCTCGGGCCGCTGTTTCGGTCGGTCAGGAGGGTTGAATGCCTTCGGCCACCCGGCTACGTTTCTCCGTCTACGGCCGCGTAGCTCAGCTGGTAGAGCAGGTGACTGTTAATCACCGGGTCACAGGTTCGAGTCCTGTCGCGGTCGCTCCGTAGAACGCTGGAAGTGTCGAGGCCCGTTGCGGTTAGCCCGCGGCGGGCCTCGCGCACGTCCGGGAGCGCGCTCTACGTGTGGCGAGATGGGCAACAATCGTCGCGCTCTAGATTCCCGCCGTGAACATCACGCGCGTTGCGCCAGTGATCCTCATCTTGTGGAAGCTTCCCCCCAACCTGCGTGGGCACTGACACGTATCGACGCGTGTACCGTTTGCCATATTTGGTCTGGATCAAGTGCTCCTTGCATATCACCATGGAGGGTCGATGCCCCGCCGACTGCTCGCCGCCGCCGCACTCACTTTGATCGGTTGCGCCGACCTCACCAGTCCGACGTCTAGCCTCGCCGGCGATTGGGTCGGCGAATCACATGGGACGGTCGCCCGATTCGTGCTGTTAGAAGACGGAGACCGAATTGAGGGCACAGGCTCCGTGAGCGGCCTCGGAGGAAACGTGCCCGTGCAGGTCACCGGACGCGTCGTATGGAGGACGGTTTCCCTGACGCTAACTGCTCCAGGCACGTCGCCCGCGACGTTTACTGGCCTGTTGACCTCACGTGGGCTCGTGGGCACGCTTGCGTCAGAAGCGATCGGAGAGGTAGCAATCTCGCTCACCCGTGACTAGCCTCGGCCCGCAGAATCCCGTCCGACTCACCCGCGGATGCGGCGGGGCCTTCACGCGCAAGAACCGCCTCTGTACTTGCATTTCACTCCTTCACGCGGGCACACGGACGCATGCTCCGTGTACGAACGGTATGAAACGCGCCCTTAGGCTCGCCGTCTCGCTGGCAGCGCTCGGATGCTCCGACCCGGTTGGCGTCGGGCGCCCCTTCAAGTCAGTGGATCCTGCGTGGGTTACGACCGAAGTTGCGGCGGAACTCGACGCCGCCACTGGTCTCTTCAACAAGCTCTGGCCTGACAGTTCCACGCTTACGTCATCTCAGACCGCGGAGCTGGCGACTGGGTACCTCGCGCTTCTGAATGCACCAACGTCGACGGGAGACACAAAGTCGGTCGCGCAGGCGGATCGCGGCGCGCCCATCGCTTGGACGCAACTTGGTATTTGCTGGCGGCCCACATTTGTACATAGTCCATGGGCGAGGCCGCCGGATACGGTGCCGCCAGCAGTCCGCAGATATTATTCTGCACAATGGAGCGTCTCCTTGTGCGGCGCGGACGGGCGAGCACAAGCAGCAGTGGGAATTGCTGACGCTGACGCAAGCGGCCTCCTCTCCGTCGATCCGCAGGCGTGGCTGCTCACCGACTCCCTCTCGGGCCGTTTTAGCGTTACGGGGATGCCCTCACGATTCACTCAAGGGCTTCCTCTGCCGCCCGAACAGGCTGTTGCATTCCTATTCCGCGCGACGGGGAGGCCAATCGCGTCGGTGCCGGAGGCCTACAATCCCGTCGACGAGAACTTCATCGGACAGCTGCCTCCCTGCGGTGCGTGGCGGATTCGACTTGACTCCGCGATCTCGGTGCGCGGCGAACAGTCCGGTGTTCAGCGGTCGATTGCAGAGTTCTTCGTACGACGTGATCCCGGATGCTTCGCGTCGCTCGTCTCCCTTTGGGCTGCAACTGAGGTACAACCAACCGAGCGCTGGATCCGCTATCGCTGGACCGGCGGCGGTCCGATTGATAGCGTCTCCCTCATGCTGCGCGGCCCGGTTCGCTTCGAACGCGTGACACCTGTGACGCCCTGACGGCGGGAAAGAGTAGGGGCAGGCCGATCGAGCGGAGGAGTGGCCGACTCGATCGACCTGATCACCACTGCAGGTTCCGTTGCTAGGGCACTCGCATCGCCGGCGCGCGGCGAGTCACCTTTCCCGCTGGCGGGCGCTTCTTCTGTGGGATCGGCGAAGGTGCGCGCAAGGATTCGTAGCAGTTTTCATCCTCGGGCGGGCACGAGCCAGAGTTCACCGTGATCCACATATCAGTCGAGGTCGCGATGCTATTAGCATCAGTTACCGTGACCTTGACGTTGTGCAATGTTGCGGCTTGGTACCAGCCAGTCTCGATAGACGATCCGCTGCTGAACGGCGACGCGTCCACGTCCCACGCATAGCTGTATGGCGCGGTGCCGTGGCTCGCACTCGCTGACCACACTCCAGCGTATCCCGGATTGAGTTCGGAGGGACCGGAGATGGACACCGTGATTGGTACGTGAACCGACTTCGTCACGGTGGCCACGGTCGAGTCCGTCGCAATTTCGTCGACGCGCAGCGTGTAGTCGCCGGCAGTGCTGAAGGTGCGTGCGATTACGGCTCCCGTGTCTGCTGTCTGCTTCACGCCATCGATGTACCACTGGAAGTCGTAACCGGTGGTGTCCCAGTACGTCATCGATCGCCAACTCGAGGAGGTTCCCGCGGCAACGTATTGCGCACCCACGATACTACCGGCAGCGCCTGTGGGTCTCGTGGCGAACACGTGCCACCGCGCCGCTTGGTTGCCGTTCGTCCACGAGGTGCTTGAGTAGGTCGTCGCGGTAGGGTAACTCACGATGACGCTATCTTCGCGACCAAGGGTCGTGTGGTACGGCTGATTCGTCCAGAACACCAAGGGTGAGACCGCCCGCCTCGGATATTCACCCGCGACTGCGTCCGGCGCGAACTGCTCGAACCGAAGATCTTCATCCACCTGCCGATAGGTCGGGCGTGGGTTGCCGCCCGTTCCGAGAACGTTTTTCGTCCACAGCTGAACCCACCCGTCCAGCGGCGAGAGATTCTGGTTCTTGCTGCGTAGCATATCAACGGTCACCGAGCCGTTGATGAGAACGGAATCCGTGGATCCGAACGTCAGCGGGCACCTCCAAATTGCCTGCGGCCCGTAGAACGCTTCGACTTGGTCCACCCACCCGGGACTTCCTGCGCCGCGGCAGGAGTCTGGAGGAAGGTTGTTGCTGCCACCGGCGCCTTGGCATGCGAGTGCGCCGGAGAACGCCGCCACAAGGAAAACGACTCGTGTGCGCTTCATGATCAACGACCCTCCGCTGCTGCAACAACGATTGCGGCCGGTGCGCTGACGCGGCGGCGGAGAAAGACTCCCCGCTGTTGTTCCGCGTCGCTCGCATTGGACGCATCGCTGCGAATGATGCCGAGTGTTGGCGACCTCAAATCTGTGAGATATCCGAAGACCAGTTTCGATTCGTCCGAGCCTTCGTCGCGGTCGCTTCCTCGCATGCGCACCGGCGCATCCAGCTCGAGTGTCCACACACTAGCGATGCCAGAGTATGGCACGGGACGACGCACGAGCTTCGGCGCACGGGTCAAGCGCCGACCCGTTGCCGCGGCCGCAGCTACCGCGGCGAGTTCTGGGGAGACGGGCATCTCGACCCCTTGTGGCACGCCGGCGTACATGATGTCCCCGCTCCTCCAGGCGCGAAGTCTCGGGGCGTCTGGAGCGAGAACAAGATCGACGGCCGTCGCGGCGACCGTAATGACCACCTGCTGCTCGCGCCCCGCGCAGAGCCCGACCACCCACTGCGCCCCTGTCGACCTCACGATGGAGCGTCGCGCGCCCGCTGGCGGCGCGTCGTAGGCGCTCTCCGTGTAGTACGCACGCGGGCATGGCTTGAGGTCAGCACCCGCAATTCGGGCACCCCGGTCGTGTTCGGCATACGGGCGAACCAGATGATCCTGGTCCTGCCAGAATGCAAGCGCGACGGCCTTTGCTCGGGCTTCCGAGATTTCGCCGGCGGCGTCACCACCGCCACTTGGGAGCCGGAACTGGCCGGTGGACGATATTGTGCTCGCGACCTCCGCCGTCACGCTAGCCCTTAACTCCGATGAAGTCAGCGCTGGCGGCGCCACAGCATCGGAGCTGCACGCACCGACTGCAACCGCGAGAACAAGGTGCACGATTCCTCGGCTCGTGCACCCTCGTAGCTTCCGATGTTGATTGTTCATGCTTGCGAGTCCTTCACACTTGAGTGAGTTGGCGACGATCCCGTCCTCTGCACCATCAGTCTGTCGGCCATCGTCGCGCACCGATCTACGGGTCGGTGCAGAAGTCCCGCAAGCTGTCAGAAGTAACAGGGGTCAGCCTTCAGCGCGGCGGAGAACGGCAGCGCGCCGTTAATGGAGCCGATAATGGAGCCGTTAATGGAGCCGGCTGAGGATCCGCGCGGCGTCCAGTGCTGTGGCGGTGGCGAAACCGCCGCTCTCGCGCCGAGTCGAGGTCCGAAGGCGCAACGGCGATCGCAACGTCTTTCCGGTCGAACACCCGATTGCTGGCGGCCTGCGCCTCCACGTGTGGCGCGTCAGCCAAGCTGAGCAATCGACCCGCCGTTATCGAGGCCCGTCTGAGCGCGTTCAGTTGTTTCAGCGCCGCGGCCGCTGTGAATCCGCCACCTGCCCGTCGAACGAATCGCGCCCGGCGGCCATGCAACCACACCGCGCGGCGGTGCCGACCGCGAGGCTCCCGCGCACACGAGGGCAATCACCCACGCGTCGCT
Organism: Gemmatimonadota bacterium; assembly: GCA_043748515.1. Taxonomy (GTDB): domain Bacteria; phylum Gemmatimonadota; class Gemmatimonadetes; order Gemmatimonadales; family Gemmatimonadaceae; genus Pseudogemmatithrix. The sequence goes on from JAYTNC010000295.1 coordinate 21,311, forward strand.
CGACGCCACCCGTCCGGACCGGCTGGGCCGTTATCGGCGCCCCGCCCTTGTCCGACCAGCGCTCCACCCAGCCGGCGCGGTAGTCGCCCCGGACCTAGATCTCTAAGTCGCCTTGGAGGGCGGTCATCCCCAAGACGAGGATGGCATCCAACACACGGGCTCTTCCGCCGCGGCAGCCTCTGCCCGACGGCAAGCGCGTGCGCTTCACGCGCGCGGCCGAGTGGCCGGCTTCGTCCTCTGGGACGGACGCGTGCGCCACCTGCGATTCGAGCGGGTAGCAGTGCGCTGATCGCGCACCTCCACCCGCTCGAACGGCTGCCTCTCGGCCCTCCGGGAGCCGATTACCGTGGCGACGGCACCACCGTCAGCGTGATGCGCGACGGCGCCGGTCGCCCATGGTGCACCGCATTGAGCGCCGCGACGCCGACCGATTCGTCGTAGTTGCGTCCACCGGTGTTCAGGTTGCGGTCGAAGCGCGGGAAGTTGCTGCTCGTGACCTCGATCCGGATCCGGTGCCCCGGTGCGAACCAATTGCTGGTGTTGAGCGGCCCGAGCTTCACCTCGTAGACCTTCCCGTTCTCCATGAACACTTCCTTGTCGTACCCCTCGCGGTAACGCACGCGCTGGATCGTCTCGTCGAGGTTGTACGCGCGGCCGTCGGGATAGACGTCGAGGAGCTTCACCGTGAAGTCGGTGTCGCGCGCGTTCGACGACACGAACAGCGTGACCTCCACCGGCCCGCTCACCTCCACGCCTTCCGCGAGCGGATCGGTCGAATAGACGAGGATGTCCGGCCGCTCCTCCATCTTCTGCTGGTCCATCGAGCCCGCCTGCACCGCGTTGCCGGTGCAGCAGACGTTGCCGCCGTAACTCGGCACCGGCTTCAGAGGATCGTACGTGAACGTGTCGCGCGCACCGGCGCGCGCACCCGGCACCTGCGGCACGAGACGGCCGTCACCCATCCGCGAGTTCGCGCGGCCCGTGCTCGTGAGGTAGTAGGTCACCGGCTTCGCACCGCGCGGCGGCCACACGTCCGACGACTGCCACTTGTTGCTGCCCATCGTGAAGTAGCGCACATGCGGCAGCGTGTCGAGCACGCCGTTGTTCGCGCCCTTCAGGAAGCGGTCGAAGTACGCCCACGTCATCGCGTCGTAGTCGAGCCGCGCGTCACCCATCGAGCGCTCGCCCACCACGGTGTTCTCGGTCGCGCGCTTGTACGAGCAGTGCGCCACCGGTGCGATCACCGCGTACTGCTGGTCGCGCACGGCCTGCGTGGTCGCGTTGTTCCGCGCATGGTTGAACAGCGCGAGGTTCGGACCCACCGACACGTCGTACCAGCTCATGAACCAGTAGCCCGGCACGCTGATCGGCATGTCGTCGTGATACAGCCCGCCCTTGTACCAGGCCGGATCATTCGGCGTGCGCTGGATCATCCGGCCGTTGCTGCCCTGCGGCACCACGTCGGCGAAGGGACCGCGCGGGCCATCCACGGCGCGGAGCAGATCCTGCACGGGCAGGTGGCGCAGCGCCTGCGCCCAGTCCACCGGCGGCTTGCTCGACGCCAGATCCCAGTACTTCGACACGCGCTCGATATCCTCGCGCGAGAGGTCGTTCGGCAACATCGGCCGCTGCGCGTCCTGCACACCGTACAGCCAGGCGATGAACAGCATCTGCACCGCCCCGCCGCGATACCAGTTGCCCTGCTCGTACCATCCGCCCACGCGCCCGACGCCCGCGCCGTACCCCTGCGGGATCATCGCCGCGAGCGCCGGATGTCCGCCCGACGCGGCCGCCATCTGCCACTCGGCCGTCGACGAGCAGCCGATCAGTCCGACCTTGCCGTTCGACCACCGCTGCGCAGCGAGCCAGCTGAAGGTGTCGTCGGCATCGGTGAGCGGCGGGCCGAGGATGTCCCACTCGCCCTCGGAGAAGAAGCGGCCGCGCTCGTTCTGCACCACGTACGCATAGCCGCGGCGCACCGCATCCATCGCCGCGCCCACGTCGCGCGCCATCCCGTTGCGCACATCCCACCAGTTGAAGTTGTAGGGCGTGCGGCTCAGCACGACCGGCGCCTTGATCGACGCGTCACGCGGCCGGTAGATGTCGGCCTGCAACCGCACGCCGTCGCGCATGGGGATCATCACCTTGCGTTCGACGATCGCGACGCGGTCGAGTTCGCGCAGTTGCTGCTCGCGCTGCGCGCGCTGTTCGGCGGTGACCGCGCCACCGGGTTGCGCGTGGCTCGGCGAAGGGGCGACCGCGAGCGCGGCGGCGAACACCAGCGCCGCGAGCGGGGACCATGGGAGACGACAGAGGTCTTTTCGCATCAACCACTTGGATTGTTGGGCGCGTTCGCCGGCATGAGTCGCCAAGGGCGTGCACCCGCGCCGCGGAAGCGCCGTCCCGCCTCCAATAGGCGCCGCCCCGGCCGAGGCGACAAGTCGGCGAATCCCGCTCGCCTTGTGAGGGAACCGCCGGCCTCCACCGCGCATTCCATCGACGTGTCCACTTCCAAGTACTCCTTGCTCGACTCCGCCGGCGCCTTCGTCATCATCGGGGCGTCCGGCGGTATCGGGAGCGGCATCGCCACCGCGCTCGCCGCCGACGGGGCCAAGCTCGTCCTCGCCGGCCGCTCGCTCGACAAACTCCATCCGCTCGCCGACGAACTCGGCGGCACGGCCCACGAGGTCGACGCGTCGAACTTCGCCGAGGTCGAGGCACTGCTCACCGAGGCGCGCGGCCGTCATGGGCGCGTCGCCGGCGTCGTGAACGCGGTCGGATCGATCCTGCTCAAGCCCGCACACCTCACGAGCGAAGCCGAGCTCGCCGAGACGTTGCGGCTCAACCTGCAGACCGCATTCGCGGCCGTGCGCGCGGCGGCGCGCGTCATGACCGACGGCGGCAGCGTGCTGCTCTTCTCCAGTTCGGCCGCCGAAGTCGGACTGCCGAATCACGAAGCGATCGCCGCGGCCAAGGGCGCGGTCGCCGGACTCGTCCGAAGCGCGGCCGCGACCTACGCGCCCCGCAAGCTGCGCATCAACGCGCTCGCGCCGGGTCTCGTCGCCACGCCGCTGGCGGCCCGCATCACGGGCAATCCCAAGTCGCTCGAGGCGTCGATCGCCATGCACCCGGCGGGCCGGATCGGCACCGTCGACGACATCGTCGCGCCGGCGCGCTGGCTGCTCGACCCCGCCAGCGACTGGATCACCGGCCAGGTGATCACGCTCGACGGCGGCATGAGCCGCGTCCGTTCCGCGGCGCGCTGATCCGCGCGGCCGCAATCGCGACCGCCCTCGCAGCGCCCCGCACGGGTAGATTCCCCGCGTGTCCACCTACATCGCACTCCTCCGCGCCGTGAACGTCGGCGGCACCGGCAAGCTCCCCATGGCCGATCTTCGCGCGCTCTGCGAGAAGGCCGGCTTCCGCGACGTCCGCACCTACATCGCGAGCGGCAACGTCGTCTTCTCGAGCGACCTCACCGCGCCCAAGGCGCTCGTGACGCTCGAGTCCGCGCTCGCCAAGCGACTCGGCATCGCCACACAGGTGCTCATCCGCACCGCCGACGAACTCGAGGCCGTGATCGCGGCGAATCCGTTCCCCGAGGCCGAGCCCAATCGGCTGATCGTGGTCTTCCTCTCGAAGGAAGAACCGCTCTCGGCCATCGACGATTGGAAGATCCCCGGCGGAGAGCGGATCGCACTCGTCGGCCGCGAGCTCTTCATCCACTACACCGACGGCATGGGGCAGTCGAAGCTCAAGGTGCCGTTCGCCGATCAGGGCACCGGACGGAACCTGAACACGGTGCGGGCGCTGCTCGCGATGGCGCGCGCCGAATAGAGGCGGTATCATCGGGGCGGCAGTTCCACCCTCACCACCGCCCCGATGACCACTCTTTCATTCCGT
>JAYTNC010000296.1:0-1850 GCA_043748515.1 Gemmatimonadota bacterium
GGAAGGTCTCCCCACACTTTTTTGTTCTCTACGACCCTCGGGACGAGCAGTGAACCAAGCGATCGAAGCCCTTATCATCGCTGAACTTACGCCGCTTGGGTACGAGTTGGTGGAAGTCCGGCAGGGCGGGTCGAAAGGCCGGCCGGTGCTGGACGTCCGGATCGACCGGACGGACCTGGCGAAGGTGCAGGTGGGGGACTGCGAGAAGGCGTCGCGCGCGATCGAGGCCCGGCTGGACGCCGAGCCGACGTTGATCTCGTCGCGGTACGTTCTCGAAGTCTCGTCCCCCGGAATGGAGCGGCCGCTGCGCACGGCGGGCGATTGGAAGCGGTTCGTGGGGCGGCGCGCGGCGGTCAACGCGCTCGCCCTGCACGGCCGGCACGAAATGGACATCGTCGCGGTGGAAGGGGAGGCGGGGCAGGAGGTCCTCCGGCTGCGTGACGGGAAAGGCAATGAGCATTCGATCGCGCTGGCGGACGTCACCGACGCTCGGCTCGCGTTTCACTGGAAACCGTAGGACTTTCGAAGGAGACCGGGATGGCCGGTTCGGCTGAGATCCTCACTGCGCTCCGCGAGCTCGCGAACGCGAAGCAGATCGAGCGCACGGAACTGCAGGATTTGCTCAAGGACGGCATCCTCGCCGCTCTCGCCAAGAAGCACGGTCCGTCCGTGCAGGCGGAAGTGGAGATCGATGACGGCAAGGGCGCAATCCGCATCGTCATCCTCAAGAAGGTCGTCGAGGACGTGCAGGACCCGGTGGGCGAGATCACGCTCGAGGAGGCCCGGTACGAGGATGCCGACTACCAGGTCGGCGACATCATGGAGATCCCGGTCGAGTTCGCCGAGTTCGGCCGCTCGGCGGTGCAGGCCGCGAAGCAGCGGATCGTGCAGCGCGTCCGCGAGGGCGAGCGCTCCAAGATCCGCGACGAGTTCGCGTCGCGCGTCGGCGACCTCCTCTCCGGCGAGATCCAGCAGATCGAGCGCGGCAAGATCGTGCTCATGCTGAACAAGTTCCGCGAGGCCGAAGCGATCATCCCGTATCGCGAGCAGAACCATCGCGAGTCCTACACGCAGGGCGAGCCGATCCGCGCGGTGCTGAAGAAGATCGAGGAGACCCCCAAGGGTCCCCGCCTGATCCTCTCGCGCGCCGACGCGATGTTCGTGCAGGCGCTCTTCCGCCTCGAGGTGCCGGAGATCCAGTCCGGCATCGTCGAGATCCGCGCGTCGTCGCGCGAGGTCGGCAGCCGCACCAAGATCGCGGTCGTCTCCAAGGACGACGGGATCGATCCGGTCGGCGCGTGCGTCGGGCTCAAGGGCTCGCGCGTGCAGGCCGTCGTGCAGGAACTCGGCGGCGAGCGCATCGACATCGTGCCCTGGTCGGCCGATCCGGAGCGCTTCGCCAAGCTCGCGCTCGCGCCCGCCAAGGTCGCGCGCGTCTTCAGCGAGGCGTCCACCAAGACCATCCAGGCCGTCGTCGACGAGGACCAGCTCTCGCTGGCCATCGGCCGCAACGGCCAGAACGTGCGCCTCGCCTCTGAACTCACCGGCTGGAAGATCGACCTCTACTCGAGCCGCGAATGGCTCGAGAAGGGCGGTGACATCCCGCTCTTCGCCCCGCTCCCCGACGACGAGGCGGCCGACGTGCCGCTCTCCGACATCGGCGGGCTCGTCACCGCGACCGTCGCGGTGCTCGAGGCCGGCGGCTATCGCACACTGAACGACATCATCGACCTCGAGCGCGAGGATCTCCTCAAGCTCCCGGGCATCGCGCCCGAAGAGGCCGACCGCATCATGCAGATCATCAACGAACTCACCGAGGAAGGCGCCGATGCCGCCGTCGGTGAGGCTGG
>JAYTNC010000297.1:0-9128 GCA_043748515.1 Gemmatimonadota bacterium
CCGATCGCGAACGAATGCAGCCGCGGCCACCAGGCCTCGCTCTTGCCGTCCTCCTCCACGCGCCGCCGCGCGTACTGCTGCGCGCACCACGCGATCACCGACGAGTCGAGCCCGCCCGAGAGCAGCACGCCGTACGGCACGTCCGACATCAACTGACGGCGCACCGACTGCATCAATGCCTCCTTCAAGTCCGCCGGTGCGATCCCGTGCCCGCGCACTGCCCCGTACTCGCGCCAGCGCGGCACGTAGTACGGGCGGATCGCTCCATCCAAGCTGTCGAGCAGGTGCCCGGGCGGAAAGGTCTCGATCACCTCGCAGATGCCCACGAGCGCCTTCATCTCCGACGCCACCCAGAGCCGGCCCTCGGCGTCGCGCCCATGGTACAGCGGACAGACGCCCATCGGATCGCGCGCGATCAAGTAGCGCTTCTGCGCCGCATCCCAGAGCGCGAAGGCGAAGATGCCGTTGAGCTTCGCGACCGCCCCCGGCCCGTCGGCGCGCCAGAGCGCGTTGATGACCTCGCAGTCCGATTCGCCGGTGAACGCGTACGGCGCCGGCAGCGCCGCGGCGAGCTCGCGATGGTTGTAGATCTCGCCGTTGACGCAGAGCGCCAGCGTGCCGTCCGCGCTCCGGATCGGCTGCGCGCCGCCGTGGATGCCGACGATCGCGAGCCGTTCGTGTGCGAGCACCGCGCCTGCGTCCGCGTACACGCCGCTCCAGTCGGGACCGCGATGCCGCTGCCGCGACGACGCACTCACGGCGCGCCGACGCAGCGCCTCGACGTCGTCACCGGCCTTGAGATCGAACACCGCCACGATGCCACACATAGCGAACTCCGTTGGATGAGAAAGAAGAAGGCCCGCATCACTCGATGCGGGCCTCGGACTCTCGTCGCTCTCGAACGCGCGACTAGACGCCGACCCGCGTGGGCGGATTGGCGTTATTGTTGTTGCGGATCGAGGTGAGGGTCCGGTGCGTCATGTGTAGGACACTACCCGCGACGGTGCTGCGGCGCAATCGCCAGGACCGTGTTCGTCACTCGTCAGGCGCGCCGGATCGGTGCTCCCGGATGAGCCGCTGGATCGTCGCTTCGAGGTCGCGCCCCGCCGACTCGTAGGTGCGCTCGAAATACTCGAGGTCGGTTAAATAGATCCGCCGCGCCATCAGCGCCGCATTGTCGAGCCGCACCCGCGCCGCGTACGCCGCAGGGATCGTGCGGAACCGCGGCCCGATCGAATCGACGAGCACACGCCGCGCCAGCGAGTACGCCGAGTCGCGGATCGCCAGCCGCCGCGTGCGCAGCGAATCGCCGGGCACCGACCGGAACGCCGAGTCGAGCCCGGTATAGAGCATCGCCCAATACGCCGCGAGCAACCGGTCGTCCGCCCACCGGTCCACCGATCGCGCCGCGCTCACCGAGTCACCGCGCGCGAGGAAGAACCGTTCGGCCCCGCGCGCCCCCACGAAGTTCGCGAACGACTCGTTGAAGACTGCGCCGCTCTTCGCGTAGTACCGGTTGTGCGTGAGCTCGTGGATCACCGTGTTCACGAGGTCCACGGAATCCGCGCCGAGACTCGTCGAGAGCAACGGGTCGTTGAACCACCCGAGCGTGCTGAACGCAGGCGAAGGCCGCAGGTAGGTGTCGTATCCTTCGGCCGCGAGCGCGCGCTCCGCTCGCTCCGCGTCGCCCACCTTGAAGAATCCCTTGTACGGCACGCGCCCCACCACCGGGAACCACCAGCTCTTCCCCTCGAGCCGGTCCTTCCGCGCGCCCGACAGCACGAGCACGAGCGTGTCGCTCTCGAGTTGGGTGAACTGCGTGAACGCGTCCTTGGCCGGCAGTCCGAGCGAATCGCGGGCGAAGGCGCGTGCCTCGAGCACGAGCTGCAGCTTCTCGCGCGTCGCCGGCGCCACCGTGGAGTCCTTCACGAGCGCAGCGATCGGCCGGCGCCCGCGAAGGATCTTCGCCTCCTCCCACGCCGCGCGGCTGATGTAGCGCCCCATGGGCGTGAGCGCAGCGAGCGCCGCCACGCCGGCGACGATTCCGACCAGCACGAGACCCACTCCACCCCAGCGCAGCTTCAACCGGCCCGTTCCCCGTGTTCGCATTGATGACATCGACCGGAAGATGTCCAGCGGCCCTGTTCGCGCAAGCCGAGTATTCGCAATGAGTTACCCTCGAACGACCAAGGTGGTCCGCCGATAGCGTGAGACCCCCGCGGAGGCTATTCTTCACGGTCCATGTCCTTCGTACATCTCCACTGCCATTCCGAGTACTCGCTCCTCGACGGTGCCAACCGGATCGATGACCTGATCCGTCGCGCCCAGGAGTTCGAGCAGCCGGCCTTGGCGATCACCGATCACGGCAACATCCACGCCGCGTGGGAATTCCAGGAGAAGGCCAAGAAGGCCGGCATCAGGCCGATCATCGGCATGGAAGCGTACGTCGCCCCCGGCGACCGCCGCCTCCGCGCCCGCGCTGCGCAGGGCGAGAAGAACTACTTCCATCTCATTCTCCTCGCGCAGAATCTGACCGGCTACAAGAACCTCGTGAAGCTCACGTCGCTGGGCTACACCGAGGGCTTCTACGGCAAGCCGCGCGTCGACCGCGAACTCCTCGCCAAGTACAGCGAAGGCCTGATCGTCTCGAGCGCCTGCATGGCCGGCGAGGTCGCGCGTCATCTGCTCAACGACGAGTACGAACAGGCCAAGTCGGCCGCCTCCTGGTACGCCGACGTCTTCAAGGACCGCTATTACCTCGAGGTCCAGGCGCACGAGGCCGGCGAGCAGCGCAAGCTCAACGAACTGATCTTCAAGCTCTCCAAGGACCTCTCGCTCCCCGTCGTCGCGACCAACGATGCGCACTTCCTGAAGGCCGACGACCATGCGGCGCACGACGTGCTGCTCTGCATCGGCCTCAAGAAGGACCGCCTCGATCCGGACCGCATGCAGTACGACCGCGGCCTCTTCTTCAAGAGCGCGCCCGAAATGGCTGCGCACTTCAAGGGCCGCACCGACGTCCTCGAGAACACGCTCGCGATCGCCGATCAGGTCGACGTCCGGTTCGACAAGAAGTACCATGTCCCCGCCTTCCCGCTCCCCGCCGGCGTCACGAACGAGAACGACCTGCTCGTGCGTCTCGCCGAGGAAGGCGCGGCCAAGCGCTACGGCACGCCGTTGCCGCCCGAGGTCGAGGAGCGCCTGCGCTTCGAGCTCGGCGTCATCACCAGCACGGGTTACGCCGGCTACTTCCTCATCACCGCCGATTTCATCCAGGCGGCGCGCGACCGCGGCATCCCCGTCGGACCGGGCCGCGGCTCCGCGGCGGGCTCGCTCGTCGCCTACTCGCTCGGCATCACCAACGTCTGTCCGCTCAAGTTCGACCTGCTCTTCGAACGCTTCCTGAATCCGGAACGCGTCTCGATGCCCGACATCGACGTCGACTTCTGCGAGGAACGCCGCGGCGAGGTCATCGAGTACGTCCGCGACAAGTACGGGCGCGACTCGGTCGGCCAGATCATCACGTTCGGCACGCTCAAGTCGCGCGCCTGCATCAAGGACGTCGGCCGCGTCCTCGGCTTCACGCCGGCCGAGACCGATGCGATCGCGAAGCTGATCCCCAACGCGCCCAACTACTCGCTCACCGTCGCCGAGGCGATCGGGAAGGTGCCCGAGGTCGTGAAGCTCTACGACCAGGATGAACGCCACAAGCAGCTCTTCGACTTCGCGATCTCGCTCGAAGGGCTCGCGCGGCACGCCGGCGTACACGCGGCGGGCATCGTCATCGCGCCGGGACCGCTCGACGACTACGTCCCCGTCTGCACCGCCGAGTCCAAGGGCTCGGGCGCCGGCGACGATGAACGCGTGGTGGTGACGCAGTACGACATGAACGCGCTCGAGAAGGCCGGGATGCTCAAAATGGACTTCCTCGGCCTCACGACGCTCACGATCATCAACGACGCGGTGAAGGCGATCAAGGCGCGGCGCGGCATCGACATCGACGTCGATGCCCTTCCGCTCGACGACGAGGCCACGTATCGCCTCCTCCGCGCGGGTCGCACCGCCGGCGTCTTCCAGTTCGAATCGCCGCTCGCCACCGACATGGTGCGCGCCATGCGCGCCGACCGCTTCGACGACCTCGTCGCGTCCAACGCACTGATGCGTCCCGGCCCGCTCGACGCCGGCATGCACAAGGTCTACCAGCGCCGCAAGAAGGGCGAGGAGCCGGTGAGCTACCAGCTCCCCGAACTCGAGGAGATCCTCGCGCCCACCTACGGCGTCATCACCTATCAGGAACAGGTGATGCGCATCGCGCAGCGGCTCGCCGGCATCTCGCTCGCCGAAGCCGACGTGCTGCGCAAGGCCGTCGGCAAGAAGGACTCCGAGCTCATCAAGAAGGAACTCGGCAAGTTCGTCGAGAAGGCCGTCGCCAAGGGCTTCCCGCCCAAGGTCATCGACGACATCTCGGCGCAGATCGAGACCTTCGGACGCTACGGCTTCAACAAGTCGCACTCGGTCGCGTACTCGATCCTCTCGTACCAGACCGCCTGGCTCAAGACGCACTACACGCCGGAGTTCATGGCGGCGGTGCTCTCGGCCTCCATCGGCGACACCGACTCGGTCGTGAAGTACATCAACGAAGCGCGCGACCTCGGCATCGAGATCCTCCCCCCCGACGTCAACGAGTCGGGCTGGAAGTTCACCGTCGTCGCCGACAAGCGGATCCGTTTCGGTCTTGGCGCCATCCGCAATGTCGGACACTCGGCCGCCGAGTCGATCATCGCCGGCCGCGCCGAGCAGCCCTTCACCACGCTCTACGACCTCTGCGAGCGCATCGACCTGCGCACCTGCAACAAGCGCGTCTTCGAAGCGCTCACGCACGCGGGTGCGCTCGACGGACTCGGCGGGCACCGCGCGCAGTTCGTCGCCGCACTCGACGGCGCCATGCAGAGCGCGTCACTCGCGCAGGCCGAGATCGCGACCGGCCAGGGCTCGCTCTTCGGCGACCTCATGGCGAGTCCGGAAGAAGGCGCGAGCCCCGCCCCGCTGCAGCCGGTTCTGCCCAACATCCCGCCCCTCTCCGAGAGCGAGCGTCTCACGCAGGAGAAGGCGATCCTCGGCTTCTACATCTCGGGCCACCCGCTCGAGCCGTTCCGCGCCGAATGCGAGATAATGGCGACGCACACCGTCGCGCAGCTCGGCACCTGGAGCCCGGAGTCGATGACCCTCGCCGGCGTGGTCACGTCGATCAAGCGCCAGATCAGCAAGAAGTCGGGCGCCGAGTTCGCGCGGCTCACCGTCGAGGACTTCGCCGGCTCGGCCGAGATCCTGGTCTTCCCCGAAGCCTGGGCCGCGATCGGCGATCGAGTGAAGTCCGACGTGCCCGTGTTGATCAAGGGCGGCTACTCGCGCCGCGACCAGGAGGCGGAGAATCCGACCTTCATCGTCGAGACCATCACGCGCCTCGCCGAGCTGCGGGCGACGGGCCAGTTCGCGATCAGCCTCGAGCTCGACTCCGCCTCGGGCCTGCCGCTCGCGGTGATGAGCGACGTCCGCGCCGTCGCCGAGGCCCATCCCGGCTCGGCGCCGTTGGAGCTACGTTGGAAGGGGCGGGACGGCGGGATGGCGCGCCTCCGTTCGTCGTCGCTGAAGCTGTCCACCGCCGGTCCCGCCGTGAAGGAACTCCGTGCGCTGCTCGGCGCGGAGTGCGTGCGTCTCGTGAGAGGAGGTTGATCGTGGGTACGTCCGCACTGGAGTTCGAGAAGCCGATCGCCGAGCTCGAGAAACAGATCGACGAGCTCCGTCGCGTCGCCGAGGAACGCAAGCTCGACGTCGTGCCCGAGATGGTCCCGCTGCAGGCGAAGCTCGGCGAGCTCCGCCGCGACGTCTATCGCAACCTCACGCCGATCCAGCGCGTGCAGGTCGCACGCTCGGCGCGTCGGCCGTTCACGCTCGACTATCTGCGCCTCGCCTTCACCGACTTCATCGAGCTGCACGGCGACCGCGCCTACCGCGACGATCCGTCGATCGTCGGTGGGTGGGCGCGACTCGACGGCGAGACCGTCATGGTGATCGGCCACCAGCGCGGCCGCGACACCAAGGAGAACCTGCACCGCAACTTCGGGATGCCGCACCCCGAGGGTTATCGCAAGGCGCTCCGTCTCATGAAGCTCGCCGAGAAGTTCCATGTGCCGGTGATCACGTTCATCGACACCCCCGGCGCGTGGGCCGGACTCGGTGCCGAGGAGCGCGGACAGTCCGAGGCGATCGCGCGCAACCTGCTCGAGATGAGCCAGCTCACCGTGCCGATCGTCGCGACCGTCATCGGCGAGGGCGGCTCGGGTGGCGCGCTCGCGCTCGGCGTCGCCGACCGCATCCTCATGCTCGAGCACTCCGTCTACTCCGTGATCACCGTCGAAGGCTGCGCGGCGATCCTCTGGAAGGACGGCAAGAGCCCCGAGATGCGCGAGAAGGCCGCGGCATCGCTCAAGATCACCGCCCCCGACCTGCTCGAGCTCAAGGTGATCGACGAGATCATCCCCGAGCCCGCGGGCGGCGCGCACGCGAATCACGCCGACACCGCGAAGAACGTGCACGACGCCGTGCTGCGCCACATCGACGAACTCCGTCGTCTCAAGCCCGACAAGCTCGTCCGTCGGCGCCGCGAGAAGTACCTCAAGATGGGTGCCTTCGACGAGTGACGGCCACCGCGGTTGAGACTCGGACACACCTCGTCGAGGTCGAGTTCAAGGGGAATCGGCGCGCCTTCTATACGTGGACGGGCGAGGCGCCGCCGGCGGCGCGCGCCGCCGTGATCGTCCAGGTCGAGCGTGGCGAGGACCTCGGGCGCATCCATTCCACCGGAGAGCTCGCCGAGAAGCGCAAGGACGGCACGACGCACGGCAAGGCCTCGCCCAGCGAGCTGCCCAAGGCCGTGCGCCTCGCGACCACGCACGAGATCGACACCGCCGTTCGGCTGCGCGTCGACGAGGAATCGGTGCGCAAGGCCGCGCTCGAACTCGTGCGCCAGATGAACCTCGACATGAAGGTCTCCGACGCCGAGTGGCAGTGGGACCGTCGCCGCCTCACCTGCTATTTCACCGCCGAGGAGCGCGTCGATTTCCGCCAGCTCGTGCGCCAGCTCGAGAAGCGCTTCTCGACGCGCGTGCACATGTGGCACATCGGCGTGCGCGACGAGGCTCGGCGACTCGACGGCGTCGGCCGCTGCGGCCGCCAGTTCTGCTCCGCGTCCTGGCTCCCCGAACTGCGGCCCGTGAAGTCGAGCTCGGCCAAGGATCAGCGGCTGTCGACGCTCAACCCGTCGCAGATCTCCGGCACCTGCGGCCGCCTCATGTGCTGCCTGCGCTACGAGCACGAGTTCTACGTGCACTCGCGCAAGCGCTTCCCCAAGGAAGGGAAGATCGTGACGACGACGGTCGGCGAGGAGAAGATCGTGAGCAACGACATCTTCCGCGATCTCGTCACGCTGCGCACCGCCACGGGCGAGGCGCGGACGATCCCGCTGCTGCAGCTCCGCCGCGAGCTCGGCGACACCACGATCCCGGTGGACGACGAGCCGCATCATGATGAGGAGCCGCACGAGGGGCCTGATTCGCATCATGACGCGCACGAGGAACTCGAGAAGCGCGAGGATCGCGAGGATCGCGAGGCGAGCGAGACCCGGAGCCGCGAGAGCGCACGCGAACCGCGCGAGCGTGTCACGCGCGACAGCCGTCGTCCCGATCGCGGACCGAGAGACCTCGTCCCGCTCACGCGCGCCGCGGCGCCCGTCGCGCCCGTCGCGCCCGTCGCGCCCGTCACTGCGCCGCCGCCCGTCGCCCCTCCTGCATCCGCTGCCGCGACCGCTCCCCTCGACGCCGTCGACGATGACGAAGGCGACGACGACGCACCGGACTCCGCCGCCGCCACCGAACCCGGCGCCGCCGACGACAGCGCCGACGCCAAGAAGCGTGGCCGCCGTCGTCGCGGTCGTCGCGGCGGCCGCCGCGGCCGCACCGGCGACGGAAAGCCCGGCTCCCCTCCCGCCGCCTGAACGCGCTCATGTCCCGCTTCTACCTCACCACCGCGATCGACTACGCCAACGGTGACCCGCATCTCGGTCACGCGCTCGAGAAGATCGGCGCCGACGCCATCTGCCGGTTCCATCGACAGCTCGGCGACGACGTCTGGTTCCTGATCGGCATGGACGAGCATGGCCAGAAGGTCGCGCAGACCGCCGAGCAGGCCGGACTCGATCCGCAGGTATTCGTCGACCGCGTCGCCGAGCGATTCACGGCGATGTGGGAGACGCTCCGGATCTCGAACGACCAGTTCATCCGCACCTCGTCGCCCGTGCATCACACCGCGGTGCAGGACCTGCTCGAGCGGATCTTCGCCAAGAGCCCCGACGACTTCTACGAGCGCTCGTACACCGGCCTCTACTGCGTCGGGTGCGAGAGCTTCAAGCAGCCGGCCGACACGGTCGACGGGAAGTGCGCGCTGCACGCGACGCGCACGCTGCAGGAGATCACCGAACGCAACTGGTTCTTCCGTCTCTCGGCGTACGCCGACCGGCTCAAGGCGCACTTCGCCGCGCATCCGGAGTTCCTCGAGCCCGAGACGCGTCGCAACGAGATCCTCGCACTGCTCGACTCGGGCCTCGAGGACATCTCGGCGAGCCGCGCGCGCTTCGCCTGGGGCGTCCCCTTTCCGCGGCCGCTCTCCGACGGCGAAGTGCAGACCACCTATGTGTGGTTCGACGCCCTGCCCAACTACTGGACCGCGCAGTTCTTCCCGGGCTCCGGGGCGTCCTGGCCCGCGGACGTCCACGTGGTCGGCAAGGACATCACGCGCTTCCACGCCGTGATCTGGCCGGCGATGCTCATGGCCGCGGGACTTCCGCTCCCCGGCCGCGTCTGGGGGCACGGCTTCATCTCGCTCGGCGGCGAGCGCTTCAGCAAGTCGGCGGGCGTGAAGCTCGAACTCTCCGACGCCATCGCGCGCTTCGGCGCCGACGCCTTCCGCTACTACCTGCTGCGCGACATCCCGTTCGACGGGGACGGCTCCTTCTCGTGGGAACGCTTCGAGGCGGTCTACACCTCGGAGCTCGCCAACGGCATCGGCAACCT
>JAYTNC010000298.1:0-3922 GCA_043748515.1 Gemmatimonadota bacterium
CAACTTGACGTTGAGGATGTAGAATAACTCTGTGACTCGTTTCGCTTCGCCACAATCGGGGTGCTGCGATCATCGCCGAGATGCCGATCGTCGATTGCATGGCATCTGTGGAGGTCGCTTTCTCCACATTGCCGCGTACAAAAGTCGACGGAGAGTTTTCCTACATCCTCGTTAGACCGAGAGCCGGGACTGGCGCGTTAGCACGGTAGTCGTTATAATAGGTATCGTGATACACTCGTTTGCCAACGCGGCCACCGAAGACTTGTTCAACGGTAGCGACAGTCGCCGGGCGCGGGCCGCGTGTCCGGCGACACTCTGGCCAGTGGTCCGCCGCAAGCTGACGCAGCTCAACCGCGTGCTCGATCTCCGCGAACTTGCGGTTCCGCCGGGCAATCGACTGGAGCGGCTCCGCGGAGATCGCGACGACCAATACAGCATTCGCATCAACCAACAGTATCGTGTCTGTTTTCGCTGGGAGGAGATCTATGCGTACGACGTCGAAGTCACGGACTACCATTAAGCGTTCGGTGTTGACGCGGTCGCTCGTCAGCCGGCGGCTGCCGACGAAGGTGCCGCCAGTCCATCCCGGCGAAATGCTGCTCGAGGAGTTCCTCAAGCCGCTCGGCATTTCGCAGTCCGCATTCGCAATCCAGCTGGGTGTGTCCTTCCCTCGACTGAACGAGATCGTCCGCGAGAAGCGCGGTGTGACCGCCGATACGGCCCTTCGCCTCGCGCAGGTGACGGGCATGAGCGCCGACTTCTGGCTCGGGTTGCAGCTCGACTGGGACCTGTGGCACGCGCTTCGCTCAAAGGACGTGTCGCGCATCGCCAAGCTGGAACGGCTCCGACCAACGGGCTGACCGAGCCGAGTCGCTCGCGCCGCCAGCTAACGGCAGTTGGTGCAGACGGCCATGCTATTGAAGCGGCGGCTGCGCCGCCGCCTTTTATGAAATGGCCGCAGTACAACTTGACGTTATGCCCTGACGTGATCAACTCGGAGTTTGAAAGGCATGGATTGGCTTCGCAGCACTCGTCGCGGCGCCGGCGCCTGGCCGAGCTTGGTGGTGTGGGCTAGCGGGCTCCTCGGAATCGGAGCGATTGGCGGCTTCGACTATGCCAGCGGCACGGAGCTCCGGGTCTACCCGCTGTATTACGGCCCGATCGCACTCATGGCATGGCACTCGGGACGTGGAGCAGGCGTCGCCGCGGCAGGGCTCAGCGCGGCATCGTGGCTCTATTTCAACTGGCTGGCGGGTCTGCAGTACACGAGCGGCTCGATCTTGATCGCAAACACGGCGGTGAACGGTGCGTCCTTTCTCCTCGTCGCGTGGCTGATTGCGATTCTGCGCCAAGCGCTGTCCGACATGCTCGAGCTGAGCCGCACCGACTCGCTCACCACGCTGCGCAACGCACGCGCCTTCTACGAGGATGCAATTCCGCTGTTGGCGCTCTGCCACAGGACGAAGCGCCCGGTGACGCTGGCGTATCTAGACCTCGACCGCTTCAAGTTCATCAACGATACCTTTGGCCACCAGGCAGGCGATGCTCTCCTGAAGGCGGTCGGGATGGCGCTGCGCGAGGCCCTCCGTCCGAGCGATCTATGCGCGCGGCTGGGAGGGGACGAGTTCGCCGTGCTACTGCCTGAACTCGGCGAGCCCGAGATCGACGTCGCGCTCGGGCGCGTCCGGGAGCTGGTGCTTCGCGCTGCGGACGGGGCGACCGGCGTGACCGTGAGCATCGGCGCTGTGACGTTCCTTGTGTCGCCCCTCAACCTCGAACTCTTGGTGCAGCAGGCCGATGCGTTGATGTACAACGCGAAGGAAGCAGGGCGCAATCGGATTGCGCGCGCGGTCATCACCGCCGATGTGTTGCCTATATTGCAGGCACACCCTCAGCCCTCATGACGTTCCTCATCGCGACAGAGCAGGAAGCTGACGGGCGCTGGCTTGCCGAGGTCAGCGTGCTTCCGGGCGTCCTGACGTATGGCACCACTGAAACGGACGCCGTCGCCAAGGTGCAGGCCCTCGCGCTCCGCGTCCTCGCTGAGCGGCTCGAACATGGCGAGGTCGTTCCCGAGTTCCTCACGGTTACCTTCGCCGCCGCGTGAACGCATGCGGCGCCACGAAGGCCAAGCGCGTGTTCGCCGCGCTCCTTCGATTGGGCTGGGCCGTGAAGCGGCAGTCGGGAAGCCTGTGACGCTCGCGCGTGCGGGCTGGCCGGACTATGTGTGGGCGTTCCACGACGGCGATGAGATCGGACCGCGCATGTTGCCTCGCATCGCCAAGCACACCGGGCTCGCGCCGAGCGATTTGTGGCGCCCCGGCATAACGGAGGTTGGTGCCGATGGGGATCTTGCTCCAGTTTGGTTGACACTTCTCCCCAACCACAGAGGTGTCACATGCCCCCGGCCGAGCAGGCCGCTCCGCACGTTTCCGGCCGTGCCCGCCGGCCTCGAGAGCCAACCCTGCCGATGACTACCTGAGATCGATCTCGCGAACCAGCAACCCGGTCGTCGACACCCGCACCTCGAACCGCGCAGGTCGTCGGACCTCGATGTAGGTCGCCGAGCCGTACTCGGTATCGACGAGGAACCGGAGCCATACGTGGCGCCGCGCGAGATCGAACAGGTCGACGGGCTTCTCGATCTTCAATGAATGCACCGTTCTCGGCATGGTCCGCTCCGCTTCGAGGTCCACATAGCGGCCGGTCAACCGATCGAGCTCGTACTGGGTGTTGTAGCCGATCACGTTGCCCAGGTAGTGCCACTTCAGGATATGCGCGTCCACGAGCAGCTGGTCGCCCAGCACGTGCAGCGTGGTATCCCGCCCGTCCGGAAACTCCAGGAACGCCTGGAACGCGCCGGGCCCGGTCGGAACGGTCGTGACGGTGAGCGCGACTTCCTCTTGGGTGAGACCGCGATAGCCCTGAGTCGACGCGCCGAGCGTCGCGGACAGCGCGGCCAGCGAGAGGAAGAGCGCGCCGCCGCCGGAGCGGCCGAGTGCGCCGACCCAGTGCCGCTTCTTCCAGGCGCCGGCCGCGAGGGCCAGGAAGAGCAACCCCACCGCCGCGAACCCCAATGCGATTCCTGCCAGGATCTGCACTTCGACTCCCTCGCGCGGATGGGGGGGGACGCATCAAGTTGATCACGACGCCTGCGGATGCACTGTGAAGAATGGCGCTCCGCCATGTCCGTGGCTACGTCGGGGCGGCGGCCACGCCTTAACGTACGGCACGGGTCGGCCGGGCCGCTGCCCAGCAGTGACATGAACGGCCACTTCTGAGACCCTTCCATTGAGAACCCAGATCCACCGCGTGCTCGCACTCCTCCTCGCCGCACCGGTGATCGTGGGAGCCCTCGGCGCGCGGTCCCCGCGCACCGTCCGCGACGACGCCGTCACCAACGACCAGCGCGAGATCGCCGGCGTCCTGCGCGACGGCGAGTACACGCTGGCGCTCGAGCTGCGGCGTACGACGTGGCGTCCCAACGCGCCTAGCGAGCTCGACGTCGACGTGGCGGCCTTCGCGGAAGCGGGGCGGCCGGCGTCCGTGCCCGGGCCCCTGATCCGCGTCCCCGCCGGCACGAGCCTGCGCATCACCATCCGCAACGACCTCGCCCAGCGCGCGACCGTGCACGGACTGCACGACCACGAGGGCGCGCGCGATTCCCTGGTGCTCGCCCCCGACGAGTCGCGCGAGGTGCGCTTCGTCGCACGACGGGTCGGGACGTTCGCCTACTTCGCACGTACGACCGCCACGCCGACGCTCCTCGGCCGGCGCGACGACTCACAGCTCGTGGCGGCGTTCATCGTGGACCCGGTGGGCACTGCGTATTTCGCTGAAGTCGATCAGTCGTTTCGCTCGAAGTCGATCAGCTGTTTCGGTTGATGTCGATCACGTGATCGTCGCTGGAGTTCGCAGGATC
>JAYTNC010000299.1:0-2163 GCA_043748515.1 Gemmatimonadota bacterium
TTCGCCGCGCTCGAGAAGGCCGCGAACGTGCAGGTCGTCGCCAGCGCGCCAAAGCTCGTGAAGGCGATCGCGGAGGACGTCGACGCCTACCGCGACGACAAGACGGTCATCGCCAGGGCCCGCAGCGGCAACATGACCGCCGCCCGCATGTCGATGTGGATGGCGGCCTTCCCGGCCCAGTCCCGGATGCGCGCGCAGGTGGTGCAGGCGCCCGACTCGCTGATCCCGATGTTCGTGCAGAACGTGATGCGCAACGAACTCCTGCTGCGCTCGGCCGACTCGGCCGGCATCACGCTCGACACCACCGAGATGCGCGATCTCCGCAACGCCTACCGCGCCCGCGTCCTCGAGACGATGACCGCGCTCGGCGTCGCGCCGCAGCAGCTCGCCGACTCCGCCGCCGACCAGGGTGCGCGCGAGCGTCTGGCCGCTTCGCGCGTCGAGGAGTATGTGAGCGGACTCGTGAAGAACCAGCGCGAGTACGTCGATGTGGCCGAACAGATCGCGCTCGTGTTGCGCAAGAAGTTCGAGAGCCGCGTGGTGCCGGCCGGCGTGGATCGCGTGCTGGGGGAGGCGACGAAGATCCGCGCTGTCTCCGACTCCGCGCGTGCCGCCGCACAGCCGCACTCGGCCGTCCCGATGGGCGCCCCTGCGCCGCCGTCGGCGCCGTCGGCGCCGCCGGTCGTTCCGCCGCAGCCCTGATGATGAGCGTTCCGATGATCCGTACGATGCGACGCGTCGCGTGCGTGGTGGCCGGTGCCGCCGCGCTCGCGATGCCGGCTGGTGCACAGCAGGTCCCGACCGCGATGAAGGGGATCGAGGTCGACCGCATCGTCGGCGTCGTCGGCACGCACCCGATCCTCTTCAGCGAGGTGCTGGAGGCGATCAACTTCGCGCGCGCGGGCGGCATGCAGCTGCCGGCCGACAGCGCCGGCCAGATCCGGGTCGCGCGCGAGTTCCTCGGCCGGATCGTGGACAAGGAAGTCCTGATCACGGTCGCGACCGACTACAAGATCGAAGTGACCGAGTCGGACGTCTCGAGCTCGGTCGAGCGCGACCTCGACCGCGCCCGCGCGCAGTTCCGCTCGGACGCCGAGTTCCGCACGGCGCTCCAGCGCGAGGGCTTCGGCACGCCCGAGGAGTATCGCAAGAAGGCCGTCGAGTCCGCGATCCGCGACGAGCAGCAGCGTCGCGCCGTCGACTCGCTCAAGGCGAAGGGCCGGCTCGCGCCGGCGAATGTGACAGAGCAGGAAGTCCGCGAGGCGTTCGAGAAGGTGCGCACCGAGATGGCGCCCCGTCCGGCGAGCGTGTCGTTCCGCCAGATCGTCGTGAAGCTCACGCCGCGCGCCGCGAGCATCGATCGCGCGCGGACGCTGGCGGACTCGCTCCGCCTGTTGCTCGAGGCGGGCGCCGACTTCGATTCGCTGGCGCGACGCTTCTCCATGGACGAGGGCTCGGCCGCGAAGGGCGGAGATCTCGACTGGCAGCGCCGCGGCGTGATGGTCGCCGAGTTCGAGCGCTGGATGTTCGGGCTCCAGCCGAACCGCATCAGCCCGCTCGTCGAGACCGAGTATGGCTTCCATATCATCCGCGTCGATCGTGTGCGCGCGGCCGAGGTGCGGGCGCGGCACATCCTGATCAAGCCCGCGGTCGATTCGGTGGACGTTGCGAACGCGCGCCTCCGCGCCGACTCGGTGCTCGCGATCTGGCAGCAGGGCACGGTCGCGTACGACACGCTTGTGAAGAAGTACCACGACCGCGACGAGGAACGCACGATCCCCGACGGCGTGCCGCGCGACTCGCTCCCCGCGGAGTACCGCGTGGCGCTGCGCGACGTGCCGGCGAACGGACTCTCCGCCGTGTTCGCGCTGCCCGACCGCCGCAACGGACTCAACAAGTGGGCGGTGGTGCAGGTGCTCGGCCTCAAGGCCGCGGGCGTGGTGACGCTCGAGGAGTTCCAGGAGAACATCCGGAAGCAGCTGCGCGAGGAGAAGTCGATCCGCCGCACGCTCGACAACCTCCGCCGCGAGATCTACGTCTCGCTGAGGCTCTGACCACGCCGCACGCGATCCCGATCCTCGCCATCACGCTCGGCGACCCGCGAGGGATCGGCCCCGAGATCGTCCAGAAGGCGCTCGCGACCCCAGAGGTCGCGAGCGCCGC
>JAYTNC010000300.1:0-1782 GCA_043748515.1 Gemmatimonadota bacterium
CAGGATGGAAGATGAGACCACCTCGTGTGAAGAAGGGCGGCCCCCTCAGCGGGAGCCGCCCTTCTTTCATCCTTCATCTTTCATCCTTCATCCTTCATCTTTCATCTTTCATCTTTCATCCTTCATCCTTCATCCTTCATCCTTCATCCTTCATCCTTCATCCTAGAACGGCAGATCGTCGTCCCCGTCCATCGCCGCCGGGAACTCCTCGAAGCCGTCGCCACCGGCGGACGCCTTGGCGGGCGACGCCGCACGCGCCGGGCGCGAGCCAGCGTCGAAGCCGCCTTCGCCGCCCTTGCCGCCGCCGAGGAGCAGGATCTCCCGCACGTTGATCTCGGTCACGTACTTCGTCTGCTTGTCCTTGTCCTCGTACTGGCGATACTCGATCCGCCCTTCGACGAAGATCTTGTCGCCCTTCTTCACGTAGCGCTCGATGACGTCGGCGAGACCGGAGCCCTTCCCGTTCCACGCGACGCACTTGTGCCACTCCGTCTTCTCCTGCTTCTCGCCCGAGGGCGTGGTCCACTGGCGTCCGGTCGCGAGCGAGAACTGCGCGACCTTGCTGCCGTTCGACGTGGTCCGGATCTCGGGGTCGGCCCCGAGGTTCCCGATCAACGTCACCTTGTTCAAGCTGCGGCTCACAGTGCCTCCTGGTATGGGTCAGTCCGCGTGCAGACCATACCGGGACCCGGCGGTCGCAGTCGCATCATAAATCTTCAGCCGTAAGCTAATCGGCCCCGTGGGACTCCGCCCGCGCGCGCCGCATCACGACCGCGTCCTCCGCCGGTCGGCGGTAGTAGCCCTTCCGTCGTCCCGCGGCAATGAATCCGCGCCCTCTGTAGAGCGCCTGCGCCGCCTCGTTGGAATCGCGCACCTCGAGGTAGACCGTGGCGCCGCCGCGCTCGTCGAGCGTGGCGAGGAGATCGTCGAGCATCCGTCCGCCCAGTCCGGTCCCGCGCAACTCCTGCGCGACGCAGAGGTTCACCAGCTCCGCCTCGTCACCGATCGCCCACGCGATGCTGTACCCCACGATCCGCGCGTCCTGCTCGGCGACCGACGCCAGCACCTGCGGCTGCGCGAGCATCGACCGGAAGGAGCCGAGCGTCCAGGGGTCGCTGAACGCGAGCGTCTCGAGTGCGTGGATCCCGGGCGCGTCGTCCAGCGTCGCCGCACGCACCGCGACACCCGCAGTCACGTCGCGATGCGGTCGGCCGCCAACGGACGTCCGTGCGCCGCCTCCCACTTCACCTGTGCCTCGGCGAGGCGTCCGTACACGGGCTCCCAGGATGCGAGGTCCGCCGCGCCGGCGGCTTCGACGAGTTCCCAACAGCGCGCGACGCCGCGCGCGTGCGGCGCGACGGCGAGTTCCTCGTCGGGCCCGATGAGCGTCGCACCGAGGGCGGCGGCGCGCGCGGCGACCGAGTCGGCCGGCACGAGCCCGAGCGACTCGACGGAGGAGACCATCCCGTCGGCCACGACCGTCACGAGCGCGAGATAGCGCTCGCCGCGCATCGCGTCGAGCGTCGCGAGCCAGCGACCGCCGCCTCGCGTCCTCTCGTCCCCGGCGACGATCAGCGCGAGCGACGGGACGCCGTGGAGCGGCCGGACGGTGCCCTCGCAGAGTCCCTTGGAGATCGCCCCCACCACGCGCAACGCGGTGAAGCTGCCGGGTCCCGCGCCGCACACGACGCGCGCGAGATCGCGTGGCGTCGCCCCGGCCTCGCGCAGGAGGTCGAGCACCTGCGGGAAGAACAGTTCCTTTCCGGCACTCTTCATCTCGAC
>JAYTNC010000301.1:0-1807 GCA_043748515.1 Gemmatimonadota bacterium
CTGCAGTGCTGGCTCGCGAGCGGCTGCCACATGCGGCTCGTCGAGCGGTTCGAGCGCGACCGTGCGCTCTCGTGGTTCGAGGACTACGCTCCGACGCTGTTCTTCGGCGTGCCGACGATGTACGTGCGCCTGCTCGAGGCGGAGCCGGAGCGGGCGCGGGCGATCGGCGCGCGCATGCGGTTGTTCGTCTCGGGCTCGGCGCCGCTCCCCGCGCAGGTGCACGAATCGTTCATGCAGCGGTTCGGGCATGTGATCCTCGAGCGGTACGGCATGACCGAGACGCTCATGAACGTGAGCAACCCGCTCGCCGGCGAACGGCGCGCGGGCACGGTGGGGTTGCCGCTGCCGATGACGTCGGTGGAGATCCGCGACGAACAGGGCGCGCCCGTGGGCACCGATGAGGTCGGCGAGCTCTGGGTGCAGGGCCCCAACGTCTGCGCCGGCTACTGGCAATGGCCCGAGGCGACGGCGCAGGCGTTCCGGGACGGCTGGTTCCGCACCGGCGACATCGGCACGCGCTCGGCCGACGGCTACATCACGCTGCAGGGACGTCGCAGCGACTTGATCATCTCGGGCGGGTTCAACATCTATCCGCGGGAGATCGAGGAGTTCCTGCTCGCGCTCCCGGGCGTGCGCGAGGCCGCGGTGGCGGGCGAGAGCGATCCGGTGCGCGGCGAGGTGCCGGTCGCGTACGTGGTGTGCGACGACGGCGTGGAGATGGCCGCGCTCGAAGCGGCGGTGCGCGCGGAACTCGCGTCGTTCAAGGTGCCGCGCCACTGGGTGCGCGTGCCGGCGCTGCCGCGCACCGCGCTGGGCAAGGTGCAGAAGCATCTCCTCGCGAAGATGCGGTCGTGAGTCCGGCCGTCCTGTCGCTCATCGCGATCGGCGTCGTGATCGTGGCGAGCTTCGGCACGCGGCTCAACGTCGGCGTGCTCGCGGTCGCACTGGCCTGGCCGATCGCGGTCTACGCGGCCGACTGGAAGGCCGACCAACTCATGGCCGCCTTCCCGTCTTCGCTGTTCCTCACGCTACTCGGCGTGACGCTGCTCTTCGGCGTGGCGCAGGCCAACGGCACGATGGCGGCGCTCACGCAGCGCTCGCTCGCGCTCACCGCGGGACGCGCGTCGTTCCTGCCGCTGCTCTTCTTCGCGCTGGCCTGCATGATCAGCACCATGGGACCGGGCGCGATCGCGACGCTGGCGCTGCTCGCTCCGCTCGCGATGGCGGCGGGGGTGCGCGCCGGCGTGCCGGTGCTGCTCACCGCGCTGATGATCGGCAACGGCGCGAACGCCGGGAACCTGTCGCCGTTCAGCGCAGTGGGCGTGATCGTCTCGTCGGCGATGGGCAAGGCGGGACTGGAAGGGAACGAGTGGCGCGTGTGGGCGGCGAACTTCACGGCGCATGCGCTCGCCGGCGTGATCGCGTGGGCGCTCTTCGGCGGGCCGAAGCTGCTGCGCGACGATGCGCGGATCGCACCGGAGGCCTCGGCGCCGCTCGATCGCGGGCACCGACTCACGTTGCTCGTGGGCGCGGTCTGGGTGTTCGCCGTGGTGCTCCTCAAGGTGAATCTCGGCCTCGCGGCCTTCGCCGCGGCGGCGGTGCTCGTGCTCGCGCGCACGGGCGACGACCATGCGATGCTCAAGGCGGTGCCCTGGTCGGTGCTCGTGATGGTCTGCGGCGTGAGCGTGCTGATCGGCGTCCTCGACGGCACCGGCGGCATGGCGCTCTTCACGGACCTCCTCGCGCGCGTCGCCTCGCCCGAGTCCGTGAACGGTGTGATCGCGTTCATCACGGGGACGATCTCGAC
>JAYTNC010000302.1:0-6103 GCA_043748515.1 Gemmatimonadota bacterium
GGCGACGACCGAGCTTGGCGGCATCCCGGGCGGCTATGACGAGGCGCAGCACAAGGCGCTCGAGGCGGAGCATGCGCGCCTCGCGGAGTCGTCGACGCTAGCCAACCGGCTCTCGACGCGCATCGAGCGCGAGCCCGCGCTGCTGCGCGAGCACGAGTCGATCGCACGACAGCGGGCAGCCCTCGACGACCGTCGGCGAACGGCTTCGACGCGCTTGGCCGAGCTCCGGTTCCCCGAGGAGGAGTACCAGGAACTGCGCCGTCTGCATGACGAGGTCGCGACCGCCTTCGCGGAGGCGGCCCGCGCGGCCGCCGGCGCTCGCGCGACCCGTGAGGTCGCGCAGGGCACCGCGCAGCGCGCCGCGGAGGCACGCGCCGAGTACGAACGCCTGGCCGAGCGCGTCGAAGCGCTCGAGCGCGATCGCCGGCTGCACGACGAGCTGCATCGCGCGTATTCGGACTTGCGCACCGACCTGAACTTCCAGCTGCGCCCCGAGGTCTCCGAGATCGCGTCGAACTTCCTCACGGAGCTCACCGACGCGCGCTACACCGAGCTCGAGCTCGACGACAAGTACCGGCTGATCGTGCTCGAGGAAGGCGTGGCGAAGCCGGTGATCTCGGGCGGCGAGGAGGACATCGCGAACCTCGTGCTGCGCCTCGCGATCTCGCAGATGATCGCCGACCGCGCGGGGCAGGCGTTCTCGTTGCTCGTGCTCGACGAGGTCTTCGGATCGCTCGACGACGTGCGCCGTCAGAACGTGCTGGCGCTGCTGCGCGGCCTGCACGACCGGTTCGAGCAGGTCATCGTGATCACGCACATCGAGGGCGTGCGCGACGGCCTCGACCGCGTCATCTCGGTGGGTTTCGACGAGCGTACGGGTGCCGCGGTGGTGACGCCGGTGGATGTCTCGCGCGACGAGATCGAACTCCTTCCGGCAGGGACCGCCGCATGAGCGACGTCGCCCACCGCGTCAGCGGTCCGTTCCCGATCCGGCCCGAGGACCTGCCGCCGCTCAACGTGCTCTTCAGCGACGCCTTCAGCGAGCGCTACCGGCGCGACGGCATGACCGGCGTGCGCGTGCCGCCGCTCAACCCGATGATCTGGCGCTTCGCGATCGAGGGTGCCGGTGTGGGCGCGATGCTCTGGCGCGACGGGCTCGGGCGGATCGCCGCGTTCAACCTCGCGCACGTCTCCGGGCGCGAGGGATGGATGGGCCCGCTCGCCGTGCGCGAGGAGATGCAGGGGCGCGGGCTGGGGCGCACGATCGTGCGCGCCGGCATCGAGCACCTCCGCGGTGCCGGCTGCACCGTGATCGGGCTCGAGACGATGCCGCGCACCATGGACAACATCGGCTTCTACGCCGGACTCGGATTCGTGCCGGGACGGCTGACGCTGACGCTGACCGTGGAGGCGACGCCGCTCACCGATGTGCGGCCGCCGGTGCTGAGCGCGCTCGGCGCGGCGGAGCGCGAGGAGACGATCGCCGAGTGTGCGGCGCTCACCGCGCGCGTGCGGCCGGGCGTCGACTTCTCGCGCGAGATCGCGATCACGCTGCGACACGGCATCGGCGACTGCCTTGTC
The DNA here is from genome assembly GCA_043748515.1 of Gemmatimonadota bacterium. Classification (GTDB taxonomy): domain Bacteria; phylum Gemmatimonadota; class Gemmatimonadetes; order Gemmatimonadales; family Gemmatimonadaceae; genus Pseudogemmatithrix. The sequence continues at coordinate 1,582 of JAYTNC010000302.1, forward strand.
CAGCGCGACGCCGCGGGCGCGCTCGAGGGATTCGCGCTCTTCCATGACGCGCCGCTCGTGGAGGGGCGGAGCCGCGAGGAGATCCGCGTGCTCAAGTGCGTGCTCGCGGAGGAGGCGATGATGGCGCGGATGGCGGAGGCGCTCGCGGCGCAGACGCGGCGCGGCGGCGCGCTGCGCTGTGCGATCCGCCTGCAGGGCGAGTATGCGACCGCGTTCCGCACGTTGATCGCGCGCGGCGCGCGCGTGAGGTGGTCGGACCTGCGGATGACGCTCTCGGGCTTCGAGGAGCGCGCGCCGGTGCGCGGGATGGCGCTCTCGAACTGGGAGATCTGAGCTCGGCCGAGGGCCGTGCTCGCGGCGCAGCTACTTGGTGCGGCCGCCCGTGCGCGTGCGCTCGGCGCGCTTCACCGCGCCGAGCACGATGAAGAAGACGCCGAGCGTGAGCAGCCCGTGGATGAAGCCGGGCGCTTCGAAGGCGAACGTGCCGGCCGCCCAGAGGGCGAGCATGGCGATTCCGGCAATGGTGAGCAGGTCCATCTTATTGGGGTCGGGGTCCGATTGACCTTCAAGTTACCGCGCCCTACATTCGAATGCAGTCTCGTATGGGACGAAGAGAATTATTTTTTGAGCCGATAAGTCCTCCGAAGCGGATCCAACATCCCTGTCGACGTCATGCCCGCACGGCGGGAAGGCGGAAGTAGGGTGAGGGCCTCAGCGTTCGACAGGGCTTCAAAAACACCTCTTCGCTCCCTCTCTTCCCGAAGCCCCGTCCAGCCGGACGGGGCTTCGGCTTTCCGTCCGGGCGCGGACCGGTCCCTCGCGGAACCGGGCGCGGACCGGTCCCTCGCGGAACCGGGTGCGTCCGTACAGGCTTAATATAGCTCTCCCGCGCTGGGCACCCCTCGGCGACCGCGCAGGATTCCAATCCGAGTCCAACGATGCCGATCGTCTCCATCACCCGAATCGTCCGTTTCAACGCCGCGCACCGGGTCTACAATCCCACGTTCAGCGACGAGAAGAACTCGCGGCTGTTCGGGAAGTGCAACAATCCGAACTGGCACGGGCATAACTACACCCTCGAGATCACGGTCGAGGGCGAGGTGGATCCGGACACCGGGTTCGTGGTCAACCTCGCCGACGTGAAGCGGATCGCCGAACGCGAGATCGTGGACGCGATCGACCACAAGAACCTCAACCTCGACGTCCCGTTCATGTCGGGAACGATTCCCAGCACCGAGAACCTTGTACTGGCATGTTGGCGCGTGCTCGCGCCTCAGCTCGCGCCCGCGCGGCTGGCCAAGCTCAAGCTCTGGGAGACGGAGAATCAGTATGTCGAGTACGACGGCCGCTGAGGCGGCACAGCATATGGCGAAGCCCATCTCGGGAAGTGACCAGTTCGAGGCCGATCCGCCGATCCGCGGGGACCGGATGCTCGAGTTCGAGAACATCATCCGGCGCGAGCTGGAGATCATCGGCGAGGACCCGCACCGCGAGGGGTTGCTCAAGACCCCCGAGCGCGTTGCGAAGTCGATGAGCTGGCTGACGCGCGGCTACGCGATGGACGTGCAGGACGTCGTCGGCGACGCCGTGTTCGAGGAGGCGCATGCATCGATGGTGATGGTGCGCGACATCGAGCTCTACTCGATGTGCGAGCATCACATGCTGCCGTTCTTCGGCAAGGCGCACATCGCGTACATCCCGAACGGCCGGATCGTCGGGCTCTCGAAGCTGCCCCGCATCGTCGAGGTGTTCGCGCGCCGGTTGCAGGTGCAGGAGCGCCTCACCGAACAGGTCGCGCAGGCGATCGAGGACGTGCTCCAGCCCCAGGGTGTGGGCGTGGTGATGGAATGCGAGCACCTGTGCATGATGATGCGCGGCGTGGAGAAGCAGAACTCGCGCACGATCACGTCGGCGCTCCGCGGCTCGTTCAAGGACGACGCCAAGACGCGCGACGAGTTCCTGCGCCTCGCGTACGGCTCCACCGGTCGCAGGTGATCGTGAGCGCGCGGCGATGAGTCTTCCGCTGCCGCTCGCCGGGCAGAGCGCGCTCATCACGGGCGCGTCGCGCGGGATCGGTGCGGCCTGCGCGCGCGCACTCGACGCGCTCGGCGCCCGCGTGGTGCTCGTCTCGCGGAACGCCGCGGCCCTCGAGGCCCTCGCGGCGGAGCTCACGCATGGGGCGGCGGTGCTGCCGAGCGACCTCGCCGCCCCCACGGCGGCGGCGCGGGTCGCGACCGCGGCGCTCGCCGTGCTCCACCGGGCTCCGGACATTGTCGTGCATGCGGCGGGGAGCTTTCCGCTCTCCGCGGTCGAGGCGGTGAGCGACGACGAGCTCGACCTCGCGCTGGCGCTCAACGTGGCCGCGCCGCTGCGCCTCACGCGCGCCTTCCTTGCAGCCATGCGCGAACGCGGCAGCGGACACATCGTGACGATCGGCTCGGTCGCCGACCGATCGGTCTTCCCGTCCAACTCCGCCTACGCCGCCTCCAAGCATGCGGTGCGGGCGGTGCATGAGACGTTGCGCGCCGAGACGCGTGGCAGCGGCGTGCGCGCGACGCTCGTTTCGCCCGCGGCGACCGACACCGAGCTCTGGGACCAGCACGATCCCGACGGCTCGCCGCACCTGCCGTCGCGCCACGAGATGCTGCAGCCCGAGGACATCGCCGAGGCGGTGGCGTGGGCGGTGACGCGACCGGTGCATGTGAATGTCGAGGAGTTGCGGCTCGCGCGCAGCTAGTGTCCTGTAGCAGAAGCGATTTGGCAAGTTGCGATCCGGTGGTATCGTAGGACCTTCCTCATCGGGAGGCCGAGATGCGCGGACCGGCGTTGGCACCAGTGGTCCTGACCACGGACGAGCGTGACACGCTGCGGCGGTGGACCCGACGGGCGAAGACGGCGCAAGAGCGGTCGCGCTGCGCGCGTCGGCCTCTCCCAGACCTCGGTCATGCGCCCTTGGCATGCCGGCTGCAACCGCATCGGACGGAGACCTTCAAGCTCTCGGCCGACGAGCGCCTCGTGGCTGCACATGATCGAACGCTTCTTCAGCGCGCTGACCACGCAGCAGCTCCGGCGCGCCGCGGACCGCAGCGTGCCGGCCCTCCACACCCGGATCTACGCGTACCTTGACGAGCATAACCGGCACCCGCGCCCGTTCGTCTGGACCAAGACCGCGGACGAGATCCTCGCCAGCGTCGCGCGCTTTTGTGTACCCTACTTCAAATTCGGGACACTAGAGCAAGCGCCCTGCTTGGATCGTGCTTCGTCCCTGCGCTCCTTGTGGCGACTCCCGCGCCACGCGCGCGGCGCCGCCTCACCTTAACGAGGAGTGGAGCATCTCGTCGCTGCGGCGGCGCGCGATGACTAGCCCGTTCGTGCGATTGTGTGCGTCGTGCCCTTTTCCCATCTATGCTTGCGCGACGTACCTGGCTCGTAGGCGACCAGATGCTCGGTGACGAGCATCAAGACGCCCAACACCCGGGCCGATCTCACGAAGCAACGTGAGGGGGCCGATACCTCGCTCATTGTTGGATCACCATCGGAGGCGGCGATGCCGAACAGCATGAACGGTGTGATGGGTGGGAACGGTCTGTGGACGATCATCGGCGTATTGCTGGTCGTCTTCCTGGTCGTTGCCATCGTCCGGATGGCGCAGAGGAAGTGACCCGCATCTGGCGGCGCGGATGAGGTGACACGGGCGCGCGCGACCTGCCCGACCAGGACGGACGGGGACACGACATGAGCGAGCGTCTGCCTGTCGCGCGTGCTGTATCGGGTGCGCCGCGATGCGTTGGCTTTGTTGCGATGCGATCGCGCGCCACAGTCTGTTCGGCAGACAGCTCTGCAAGCAGTGCGCGGACATCTGCGACTGGTGCGTATGCGGGACTCGTCTTCGGCTCTCTGTGCGGCTTCTTCGCCCGGCGGTTGGGAAGGCCCGCGCCGCGCCAACCCTGAACGGTCTCGGATATCGAGACCAACGCCGTGGTGGAATGGGCGGAGCAGCCCGCGCGGGGGAGATGCTGCGCTTGCGCCACTGCGCAAGGCGCTCCGCGCCGACGTCTCTCCGCTCAATGAACTACGTCGCACCTCAGCAATTCGAGCGATAGCACCTGATGTGCGACGCAGATACCCTCATGAAGCCGCATCAGGTGGCATCACCAACGGTGCCGTCGATCGATGGCGACTGCCGGGCCGTTGTCGCGCGACGTTGCGCACGCGACCCTCAACGGCGGATGAGTCTATGCCTGACAAGCACGCGAACATGCCCGGAATGGAGAAGCCGCCGGCCAAGCGAAAAGAACGAACGCCGCCCACGAAGCCTCCCAGAGACCCGAAAGCGAAGCCGTCGAGGCAGTCGGACAAGGCCGGTCCGCGCGAGGCAGACGCTCCGACTTGATCGGAGCGTCTGCGGCGCTAGAGAAGCAGAACGAATGGGTGGCGTCTTGCCGCCACAACGACTGACGGAGGTACGACCATGGATTGTTGCCGCGATGTGATGGAACCGGTGGAACGCGCAAGCTGCTGC
>JAYTNC010000303.1:0-2175 GCA_043748515.1 Gemmatimonadota bacterium
GTCCGGCACCGCGAGCTTGTCGAAGTTCGGCACCTCGAACGGGATCACGCGCATCACGATCATGAAGCTCGAGCGCTGCCGCAGGATGTTCACGCGGAAACGCCCGATCCCCGGCGCGCCCCACGAGCAGTCGTAGTCCAGCAGCTTGTCGATCCGCGCGCGGTCGTCCTCGTTGGCGATCAGCCGCAGCGCGATCGAACGCGTCTGGTCGGGCGTCAGCGCCTGCTTGGTCAGGGGGATGAGCTTGCCGTCGATGCGCGCCCGGAAGACGTCGCCGGCCTTGATGTGCAGGTCGGACGCGCCGCGATCGACCGCCGCCTTGATGATCTTTTCCATCACACCTGTCCGTGAATGTTCGTCATCGCCCGTCGCCCGCGCGCCGGCCGGCCGTCGGCGAGGCGCCCGTGGGCGCGGTGCCCGTGGGCGCGGCGCCGGCGGCTGGCGACTCCGCGGTCACGACGGGCTGCTCGGTCGTGGTGCGCGGACGTCCGCGCCGGTCGACGGCCCTTCGCGTTTCCCACTCCTGGCCGGCGACCCCGTTCTGCTGATCATGCGCATGCTGAAGGTAGCGCTTCTCCACCCAACCGAGGCCGATCAGGACGACCATCACGGTGATCGTCGAGCCGAGGGCCTCCACGAAATAGCCCGCGCCGATGGTGAGCCCGAGCGCCGCCACGACCCAGATCGTCGCCGCCGAGGTGAGGCCGGTGATCTGGCCGCGGGTGTGGAGGATCGTGCCCGCGCCGAGGAAGCCGATGCCGGTGACCACCTGCGCCGCGATGCGGCCGGGATCGCCGCCGTGCGTCGCGGCGATGCTCATCGAGAGGTCCATGAGCAACGCCGAACCCACGCAGATGAGGATGTTCGTGCGCAGCCCCGCGGGCTTCCCCTTGATCTCGCGTTCGAGGCCCACGCCGCCGCCGATCAGCACGGCGATCGCGAGCTTCGCAGCCAGGTCGAGGCGGAACGCCTCGACGATCATCTCATTGAGAGGCATCGAGCCCCATCCGCGCACGCACCGTGTCCATCGTCTCGCGCGCGACGAGCCGGGCGCGGCGCGCGCCGTCGTGCAGCAGCGCGTCCACCTCCTTCGGCTGGGCCTGCAGCTCCGCCGCGCGCGTGCGGATCGGCGTGAGCTCGTCCATCATGTGCGCGTGCAACGCCTTCTTGCAGTCCATGCAGCCCCACCCCGCGCCACGGCACTTCTCCTCGACCTCGGCGACGACCGCCGGCGGCGAGAACGCCTTGTGCAGCGGGTAGATCACCGGGCACTTGTCGGGCTCGCCCGCGTCGGTCTTCCGCTGGCGCGCCGGATCGGTCACCGCCGGGCGCAACTTGTCCCACACCTGCTCCGGCGTCTCGAGGAGGCCGATCGTGTTGCCGATCGACTTCGACATCTTCGTCTGGCCATCGAGCCCGGCGATGCGGCGCGTCGGAGTGAGCTTGGGCTGCGGCTCGGGGAAGAACGGCGCCTCGGGCGAGAAGCGCGCGTTCCAGTTGCGCGCGACCACGCGCGAGAGCTCGAGATGCTGGATCTGGTCCTCGCCCACCGGCACGATGTCGGCGAGGTAGAGGAGGATGTCCGCCGCCTGCAGCACCGGATAGTTGAGCAGGCCGGCCATCACCTGCTCCTGACGCCCCGCCTTGTCCTTGAACTGCACCTGCCGCTCGAGTTCGCCGAGCGGCGTGATGGTGTTGAAGATCCAGGCGAGTTCGGTGTGCTCGGGCACGTCCGACTGCACGAAGATCGCCGCCTTCGCCGGATCGAGCCCCGACGCGAGCAGCGAGACCGCCATGTCGCGCGTGCGACGTCGCAGCTCGTCGGGCGTGAACGCGACCGTGATGGCGTGATAGTTTACGATGCAGAAGAACGACTCGTGCTCGTGCTGCAGCGCGACCCAGTTCTTCACCGCCCCGAGGTAGTTGCCGACGTGGAGCTCGCCGGAGGGCTGGATCCCGCTGAAGATGCGTGGCATACCCCGAAGTTACGGAGCGTCCGATGGGCTATCAACCGGAGCGCCAGAAGCTGCTCGAGGTGGCGGTGCGCGCGGCGCGGTCGGCGGCGAACATCATCAGGGCCGCCGCCCCCCAGGCGCGCGACCTCGACTGGCACTCGAAGGGGCCCACGGACTTCGTCAGTGCGGTCGACATCGGCGCCGAACATCTGATCCTCGC
>JAYTNC010000304.1:0-5989 GCA_043748515.1 Gemmatimonadota bacterium
GGGAGGGGGGCGCGAGGGCGCGACCACCCGATGGCAAGCTATCATGCTACGGGAGCGAGCGTCAATCAGAAGTTGGCGTCTCGCTTGATTTTACGTCACTCGCCCGGGTAGTTTTGAAGGTTGCGTCATTCACTCCGCGAGGGGTCCGAGCGCCTCAGAAAAGGCATCGGTCCCTTCGCGCGTCTTCACTACAGCCTGCTCCAGGGGTCGTCGTCCGTGCTGCAATCGATGCGGGGCATCGCCAAGTACATCTGGATCTTCCTTTTCGTCGCCTTCGTCGGCGGCTTCCTTCTGGGTGACGTGTCGGGCCTCCTCGGCCGCTCCCCGGTGACGACCACGACCGTGGTCGCCAAGGTGAATGGGGACGAGATCCCGTACGTCGCGTGGCAGAACCTGTCGCTCCAGCTCTCGACCGAGCAGGAACGCCGGACCGGACGCTCGCTGAATCTCGACGAGCGCCAGCAGATCGAGGACCAGGCGTTCAACCAGCTCGTGTCTGACGCCCTCCTTCAACAGGAATACGAGAAGCGGGGGATCCGCGTCACGGATGCGGAGATCCAGTCGGCCGCGCTGACCTCCCCGCCTCAGGACGTTTACACGAATCCGAACTTCCAGACCGACGGCCGGTTCGACCCCGCCAAGTACCAGCGGTTCATCACGTCGCCGATCGCCCGGCAGCAGGGGATCAGCGTCCAGCTCGAGAACTACTACCGCTCCGAGCTGCCGAAGCAGAAGCTCTTCTCGCAACTCGTTTCCGATGCGTGGGTGAGCGACGAGCGCCTCTTCCGCATGTACCGCGACGAGCGCGACTCGGCGACGGTGCGGTACGTCGCGATCAAGCCGACGCCGGCGCAGACCGAAGCCGCGCAGGTCAGCGAGTCCGAGGCGAAGCAGTTCTACGCGCAGTACGAGGACCGCTGGGAGCGTCCGGGCCGCGCCGTGGTCTCGGTGATCGGCATCAGCCGCACCCCGACCGCCGTCGACACGGCGTCGACCGCCGACAAGCTCCGCGCGCTGCGCGCCGAGATCCTCAGCGGCTCCGCGACCTTCGAGGATGTGGCCAAGCGCGAGTCCGAGGACACGATCTCGGGCCCCGAGGGCGGTGACCTCGGTCGCGGCGCGAAGGGGCGCTTCGTTCCCGAGTTCGAGAACGCGGCCTTCGCGCTCCGCGTGGGCCAGATCTCCGAGCCGGTGAAGACGCAGTTCGGCTGGCACCTGATCAAGGCGACCGAGCGCAAGGGCGACACGCTCGCGCTCCGTCATATCCTGCTCTCGGTCAAGCAGAACGACTCCACCGCGACGGCGACCGACCGCCGTGCGGACGAACTCTCCACGCTGGCCGGGGGCGCGACGGAGCCGGAGAAGCTCGACACTGCGGCGGCCCGCCTCGGCCTCCTCGTGACGCAGCTCCCGGTGCAGGAAGGCCAGACGGCCTCCTACCTCGGCCGTCCGGTCGGCGGCATCGCCGGCTGGGCGTTCTCGGGCATGGCGGTGGGCGAAACGAGCGACCTCGTCGACGACGACCAGGGCTACTATCTGGTCCGCCTCGACTCGCTCACCCACGGCGGCAAGCAGCCGTTCGCGTCGGTTCGCGAGGAGATCATCACGGCGCTCAAGGAACGGAAGGCCGTTCAGGGCCTCGTGGCGCAGGGCGAGGCGCTCCTGGCCGACGCGAAGGCCAACGGCATGGACGCGGCCGCGACCAAGTCCGGTCTCACGGCTGCGGTGGCCGGTCCGTTCACGCGGCTCGGGTTCGTCCCAGGCCTCGGTTACTACAACGAGGCCGTCGGCGCCGCCTTCGCGCTCCCGATCGGGACGCCGGGAATGGCCACGACGAGCGAGGCGGTCATCGTGATGGTCGTCGAGGCGCGCGTCGAAGCGTCCCGCGAGTCGTTCGACGCCCAGAAGGTCGCGATGCGAGAGCAGACCGTCCAGGCGCTCCGCGAACAGAAGGTGCGCCTCTTCCTCGACAATCTCCGTCGGCAGGCGAAGATCGTGGACAAGCGTCGGGAGATCAATGCGACGCTGCGGCGGCAGACGGTCGCAGGGCTATGAACGAAGAAGGCTGAAGGATGAAGGATGAAAGATGATGCGGGGGGCTTGGCCAAGTGCCGAGCCCCCCGCATCGCTCATCGCCGTTCATCTTCCATCCTGCATCCTTCAGCCTACATCAAGCGACGGGGCTCCTTCGCCGGCGAATCGTCATGCTCCACCGCGTCCCGCGGCGAGGCGGGCGGGAGCGCGTCGCGCTCGGCCGGCGTCGCGATCTCGCGTTGCACGTCGTTCATGTTCTTCTTGAACTCCTTGATGCCCTTGCCGAACGAGCCGGCGATCTCGGGAATGCGCTTCGCTCCGAAGAGCAGCAGCACCACCACAAGGCCGACGATCATCTCCGTGGGACCCAGACCGAACATACGAGCCTCCTTAGAACAGCGAACGCGCGATGAGATAGGCGGCGAGGACCCCGACGAGGCTCAGCAGCGAGACGTCGAGCGCGATGGGTCCCAGTCCAACACTGACGATGACGAGGTCGATCTTCAAGGGTCCCAGCGACGGGGTGACCCCGGTCGTCAGGAATTCCTTCACCGCCCCGGAGGGCAGGAACATCCGGCAGAACTGCGTGAGGAACCCGCCGAGCACGAACCCGATGCTCAGCACCATCGCGTGGAATCCCGGCCTGTGCTTCGCGCTTCCGTGCGACGCCATCAGGACCGCCGATCCATGACATACCCCAGTGCATCGAAGAGGGACTGCCGCACGTCCGAGGCCGGCAGCCCGCTCAGGGCCTCCTCGGCCTCCTCCGCGAACTGCTCGCCCTTGGCGCGGGCGAAGTCGAGCCCGCCGCACTCGGTCACGATGCCGACGACCTCGGCGATCGAGCCGTCACTCGGCGTCGGGTCCGCGAAGAGCCGCTCCACCCGGTCGCGCTGGGCCCAGGACATCTGCGGCAGCGCCGCGATGAGCGGGAGCGTGACCTTGTGCTCCTTCAGGTCGTTGCCGCTCGGCTTCCCCGTCACGGCTTCCTGCTCCGTGTAGTCGATGAGGTCGTCGGCGACCTGGAAGGCCATGCCGAGGCGCTCGCCGAAGCGGCGCATCGGCGCGCGGAACCGCGGCGCGCCCGCGAGGGCGCCCATCTCGCAGGCCGCGCCGACGAGCGACGCGGTCTTCGCGCGGATCAGCGCGTAGTAGTCAGCCTCCGAGAAGCGCAGCGCATCGAACGCCGCCAGTTGGCGGAGCTCGCCGAGCGTCATCTCGTTGGAGGCCTGCGTGAAGACGCGCAGCGGCTCCATGTCCCCGAGGCGCACCAGCTCGGCGATCGCCTTGGAGAAGATGAAGTCGCCCATGAGCACGGCGACCTGATGGCTGAAGAGCGCATTGATGGTCGGCTGGCCGCGGCGCAGCACGGAATGGTCCACCGAGTCGTCGTGCACGACGCTCGTGAGGTGGACGAGTTCGGCGACCGCGGCGAGGGTGACCGCGCGCTCCTCGGGGGCATCCTCGACCGCGGAGGCGAGCAGCAGGAGCGTCGGCCGGAAGAGCTTGCCGCGCATGCCACGAAGGTGCGCGTTGGCGGCCTCGACGATCGCGACGTCCGCCTGCATGATGCGCCACATCTCCTCGGGCACGCGGTCCAGGCGCTCGCGCACGGGGGCCTGGATCTCGAGCAGCGCCGGGGCGACCGGGGCGTGCAGGCGGGTCTCGAGGGTCACTTGAGGCGCTTCTCCACCGCATTGAGCCGGTCGCCGATGTCGCGGAACTGGATGTCCACGGCGAATACGCGCTCGTAGAACTTCTTGGCATCCGGGAGCAGGTCGAGCTCCTCGGAGATGGTGCCCAGCAGGTAGAGCACGCCGACCAGCGAATCGTCGGAGACGCCGGGCTCGGCGAGGGCGCGCTGCAGGATCGTCGCCGCCACGGGCAGCTGCACCTTCTCGACGAAGCACTGGCCGAGGGCTTCGATGGCGCGGACGCGGTTCTTGGGTCCGCGCAGCGACTTCTGGAACTCGGAGATCGCCTCGTCGAGCAGGCCCATCTCCTTGTACGCGACGCCGAGGTCGTAGTGCGCCTCGTGGTCCTCCTCGTCGACGTTGGCGGAGACGCCCTGCTTGAACTTGCGGAGCATGTCGGCGAAGTCGGCCTGCTCGTCGCCGGTCGGCTCCCTCTCTTCGACGACCATGCGCGTGCTCTTCGGCTCCTCCTCGTCGCGCAGCCAGTCCCCGAGCGAGATGAACTCGTCCTCGGCGGGCTTCTTCGCGGCGGGCTTCGCGGGCGCGGGCGCGGCGGGCTTCTTGACCGCGGTCGTCGAACGGCGCGGCGGCGGCGGCTCGGGCGCGGGCGTCTCGGCGATCGTCTCGAGCGCGGCCTGCGCGCGGATGTCGTCGGGCGCGATCTCGAGCACGCGCTGATAGACCACGCGCGCCTTCGCGGCCTGGCCGTCCTTCACGAGCGCGTCCGCAAGTTCCACGTACGCCTCGGCGAGCCGCATGCGGTCGTTGGCGCGGAACGCGAACTCGACGCGCTTCTGGTGATAGCGGATCACCGTCGGCGCGATGCGGACGATCTCCTCGGCGACCGAGGCGGCGGTGTCGAGATCGCCGTCGCGCTCGAAGCCCGCGAGCGTGGACTCGAGTTCCGCGACGCCGGCATCACGCTGCCCGTCGTCGAGCAACGCTTCGGCGAACTGGCGACGGAGCCCCCAATCCTCGGGCGCCGTCTCGCAGCGGTCACGCAGCAGGTCGACCGAGTTGGCGAGCACCGCGGACGTGACGCGCGGTTCCGACGCCGGTTCCTCGGGCGCCATCGTCGGGAGCGACGGGGCGGGCGCGGCCTCGATGAGCGACGGGGCGGCGTCGACGTACGACTGGTCGAGCGGAAGCGCGTGCACCCCTTCGCTCGATTCGATGTCCAGCGGCTCGAAACCCCCGAACTCGTCCGTGGAGGGCTCCGTCATCGCGCCGAACGAGCCGAAATCGCCCGACTGCATCCCGGTGGTGGTACGCGCCGGCGTCGCGGGCGCGACCTCCTCGGTGGAGAGCATCGGCAGGTCCGACGGCGCGCTGGGCGCGGTGGGGACCGTGAACTCCTCGACGGCCTCGACCTCGACGGCCTCGCCCGCGGCGGACGCGATCTCCGCGGGCGGTTCGATCCGCGGGATCTCCCTTCTGGGCGCGGCCGGCGGTTCGATGTCGAGCATCGGGATGCCGGCGGCGGGCGTGCCCGTCGGTTCGAGGTCGAGCAACGGAAGGGCGGGCGACGGTGCCGGCGGCTCGACGTCGAGTTCGATGTCGAGGATCGGGATCTCCGCTCCTGACCCGGCCGGCGGTTCCTCGACGAGCGAAGTGGACTCGAGGCCCATGAGCGAACCGCTGGGCGGCGGCGGTGCGCTGAAGGCCGTGGGTTCGATCAACAACTCGTGGGACGGTGCCGGCGGCGCGCCCTCGGACGGGTGCGTGGGCGACGCTCCGACATCGATCAGATCGAGGCCGGCGACGGCCTTCGACAGGCGCTTCGCCTCGACGGTCGGTGTCGCGCCCGAGCGTCCGGTCTGCCGCGACGACGGCGTCGGATCCAGATCGAGGAAGACGAGTCCCCCGTTCTTCGACGACGCGCCCGTCTCCTCCGCCTTGGGTTCGACCGTGGGATCGATCGCCTTCATCCGCTCGGCGACCGACTCGGCGTCGGCGTCGCGGCCCTCGTTCACGCACTGCGTGTACGCGATCTGGAGTTGGTCGATCGCTTCCTTCTTGCGATCGGCTTTCACGAGCTGATCGGCGAGCATCAGTCGGACGTCGTCCTGGTCGGGAACGAGGTCGGCGAACTCCTTGAGCGCGCGGAATGCCTCGTCGAGGTCACCTGACTTCTGCATGCGCGCGGCGTACTCGAGGAAGTTCTGGCGGGCATCGGCCTTGAAGCCCTTCTCCGCGGAGATCTTCCCGAGCTTGTAGTACACGACGGCGCGACCCGGCGACTGGCGCAGGATCTTGTTGCA
>JAYTNC010000305.1:0-14574 GCA_043748515.1 Gemmatimonadota bacterium
CCTTCCTCCCCTCCCACGACCCACGAGACTCCAATGCTGAAGACCAACGAAGGCACCATCGATCGCTTCCTCCGCGTCACGCTCGGCGTCGTGCTCATCGCGCTCGTCTTCGTCGGCCCGAAGACCCCGTGGGGCTGGCTCGGCATCATCCCGCTCGCGACGGGCCTGCTCGGCACCTGCCCGATGTATTCGATCCTCGGCATCAACACCTGCGGAATGAAGTCCGCCAAGTAGACGAGCGACAGCGCAGCGCTGCAGGAGGCGGTACCCGCACGGCGGGAACGTTCGCGGGTATCACGAGGGCCGCACCTCATCGCGAGGTGCGGTCCTTCGCGTGCCCACCCTTCCAGATGGGTCCCGTCGGAGCGAGGTTCCACCGGACCTGAACCCGGATCAGCCATGCGTCGTGCCGTGCTCGCCGTCACTGTCTCGCTCCTTGCCTCCGCCTGCGCTCACGCGCAGGGCGCGGCCGTCGCCTCCACCGACGAGCACATGGCGCGCGCGCTGCGCGTGCTCGGCGCGTCGCCGCTCATCGACGGGCACAACGATCTCCCGTGGGCGATCCGCGAGTCGAAGACGGCGCCGCACGACGTCGAGGCGTACGACCTGCGTCGCCCGACGGTCGGCCACACCGATCTCGCGCGTCTCGCCGCCGGACGGCTCGGCGGACAGTTCTGGTCGGTCTACATCCCGGGCGACACCAGCGTGAAGCGCGCGGGCTATGCGAAGGTGCAGCTCGAACAGCTCGACATCATGCGCCAGGTGCTGGCGAAGTATCCCGAGCGCTTCACGCCGGTGACGAGTGCGCGCGCATTCCGGGAGGCCTTCGCCAACGGCAAGATCGGCTCGGCGATCGGGCTCGAGGGCGGCCACGCGATCGAGAACTCGCTCGGCGCGCTCCGCGCGTTCTACGATATGGGCGGCCGCTACATGACGCTCACGCACAACCAGACCCTCGACTGGGCCGATGCCGCCGCCGATGTCGTGCGGCATGACGGCCTGAGCCCGTTCGGCAAGGAGGTCGTGCGCGAGATGAACCGGCTCGGCATGCTCGTCGACCTCTCGCACGTCTCGCCGGCCACCATGAACGACGCGCTCGACGTCACGGAAGCGCCGGTGATCTTCTCGCACTCCAACGCCCGCGCGCTCGCGGACCACGTGCGCAACGTCCCCGACGCAGTGCTCGCGCGCGTGAAGCAGAACGGCGGCGTGGTCATGGTCACCTTCGTCCCCGGCTTCACGTCGCAGGCGGTCATCGACTGGGGCCGCCGTCCCGCCGCAGAGCGCACGGGCACGGCGCCGCGCGCGACGCTCGCACAGATCGCCGACCACATCGAGCACATCCGGCGCGTCGCCGGTGTGGACCATGTCGGGATCGGCGGGGACTTCGACGGCATCACCGAGCTCGTGGAAGGTCTCGAGGACGTCTCGTCGTATCCGCGGCTCTTCGCCGAGCTCTCGCGCCGCGGCTGGAGCGAGGCCGATATGAAAAAGCTCGCGGGCGAGAACATCCTCCGTGCGTTCGAGCGGGCCGAGCAGGTCTCGGCGCGCCTCCGCGCGGCGCGGCCTGCGAGCACCGCGACCATCGAGAAGCTCGACGGCGCTCGTCGCTGAGAATGCGCTCCCTCAGGCCGCCGCTGCCGGCTGCCTGAGGTCTAGACCGTCCGTCCGCCGAGTCGGCGACGCAACCAGCCGCGCAGCGCAGTGAGCGACGTGAGCTGGTCGGCGCCGATCTCGCGAAGTACGTCGACGTAGGACTGCGAGCCGCTGCCGCCGACCACGATGCCGACCGCGGGCCCGAGCGCGGCGCGCAGGCGGCGCAGCTCGCCCGCCATCGCCGGGTCGTCGGTGGGGAAGACGATCGAGAGCGCGACCGCTTCGGCCTTCACGTGGCGTGCGGCGCGCGCGAGTTCGTCGGCCGGCAGGTTGGCGCCGAGGTAGACCACGCGCCAGCCGTTCCCGCTCGCCGTGGTCGCGGCCAGCATCGCGCCCAGCTCATGCATCTGGTTGGCCGGCGTCGCGACGAGCACGACGGGCGCGCCCTGCTGCGGCGCGGTGACCTCGCTCATCCAGCCGAGCACACGACGGATGGTCGTCGTCGCGAGATGCTCGTTCGCAGGCTGCAGCTGCCCCTGATGCCAGAGCGAGCCGATCGTGAAGAGCAGTGGGCCGATGACCTGGTCGAGCACGTCGTCCACCGGGAGGCGGAGCGCCGCGGTGCGCAGCGTCTGTTCGAGCCCGTAGGCGTCGAAGCGCTCGACGGCCATCAGTGCCGAGGAGAGGAAGATCTCCGTGGCGACGCCGTCGGTCGACGGCGCACGGTCGAGCGCGGCCGAGCGCTCATCGGCTTCGATGACCCGTAGCAGATCGGCGTTGGGCAACGCCCCGACCTGTCCGATCTGGCGACCACCCTTCGTGGCGCGGACCAGGAGCTGCAGGCGCTCGACGTCGGCGTCGGTATAGTGCCGCTGGCCACCAGCGGAGCGCACCGGCGTTACGGCGCCGTACCGCTTCTCCCAGGCCCGCAGCAGGTCCGGCGTCAGACCGGTCCGCTGCGACACCACGCGCATGGGATGAAGGAATGGCTGAGCTGAGGAGTTGGACATGGTTTGAATATCCAGACACATTGTCAGTTTGTCAAGCTATTAACTGGACAGAAGTGCAACGCATTCTGTTCTGACCTGTACAGGAGGTGCCCGTCCGGCGATTCTTCCGCCGTGGAAGACCCCTCCGAGCTCGACATCCGTCCCGCGGTCCCGGCCGACGCGGCGCGCTACGCCACCGTTGCCGCCGAGACCTTCTTCGAAGCCTACGCCGCTTCGAGCGATCCCGCGAATCTCACCGCTCACATCGAACGCGAGTTCGGCGAGGCGAAGCAGCGCCGGGAGCTCGACGATCCTGCGATCAGCGTGCTCGCGGCGCACGAGCCATCGGGGGACTGGGCGGGATTCGCGACCCTGCGGGCCCACGTGTCGACCGACGGCGTGATCGCCACGCGGCCGATCGAGATAGTGCGCTTCTATGTGAGGGGCCGCTGGCATGGGCATGGCGCAGCGCACCGGCTCATGGAGGCGGCCTTCGCCTTCGGGGCCGCCCACGGACACGATGCCGTCTGGCTGCAGGTCTGGGAGGAGAATGCGCGCGCGCGGCGCTTCTATGAGAAGTGCGGCCTCCGCGCCGTCGGCACGCGTCCCTTCCTGTTCGGCGAGGTCTGGGAGGACGACATCGTGTACGCGAAGTCGCTCGCTCCCGTCGCGGCCAAGTGAACTTCCGACCGCTCCCGAGCGTATCTTCTTCACCGGCCGGCGACCTGCCGGACTCACGCAGGACCCCTCAATCCCGAGACCGATGCGCGTACTCTCCCTGCTCGCCCTCGCCGTCCTTACGGCCGCTCCGCTCGTCGCCCAGGCGCCGAAGCTCTCCGCCGCTCCCAGCACGCGCGCGACGACCGTCCTCTCGCTGAGCCCGCCGCGCGTGCAGGGGCAGCCTGCCCCCACCGCGCTCACGGTGAAGATCGACTACGGCCAGCCGCATGTACGTGGCCGCGCGGTCCCGGTCGAGCTCGCGAGCAACGACACCATCTGGCGCACCGGCGCGAACGGCTCGACGACGCTCACCTCCGAGGTCGATCTCACGATCGGCGGCGCCGATGTCCCCAAGGGCGCGTACTCGCTCTACACCGTCCGTCAGGGCGGGAAGTACTTCCTGATCATCAACACGAACACGGGGCAGTGGGGCACGGAGTACGTCGCGGACAAGGACCTCGTCCGCGTCCCGCTCACCGCGCGCACGCTCCATGAGACGCAGGAGTCGTTGCAGATCGCGTTGGTGCCGCCGGCCTCGGGCCCGGCCGCGGGTGCCCTCACGATCGCGTGGGGCATGCTGCATCTCTCCACGACCTGGGCGGTCCGCTAGTCCGTCAGAAGGTGCGACGCAGGCTCAGGCCGAGCGTCGAGTAGGTGTAGGCACCCACGGCCTCGAGGGTGCCCGCGGCGGACGCGGCAGCGCTGTTGCTGCGTCCGCCGTGCAGTTCCACCGCCCAGCCAGTGGTCCACTGCCGCGACACGGTGGCGTCGACGTGCCACTGGTCCTGGGTCGGCAGCGCGTTCACCCGCTGCGCGCCGTAGCCGCTGCCCAACGAGAGGGTCCAGGCGGGGCTCTCGCGCGTCCAGCCCGCGGTCACCTCGCCCGAGATGAACTGCGACGGCGAGAAGTAGCGCCCCGTGGCGGTCGAGTCGAATCCGAATCCCGACACCAGCGCCCCCACGCTCAGGCCCTTCGGTACCCGCTGGGTCGCGCGGGCGGACCACGAGTGCTTGGCGTTGCCGTCCGAGTAGCTCAGCAACCCCACGTTCCCGCTCACCGTGAGCGCGCTCGTCGCCCGCCACTCGGCGCCGAGATCGCCCTGGGTGATGTCGAGCGCGAGCGGCGTCACCACCGCGACCTCGTCGAACGGCCAGCGCGAGAGCGTCGCCGTGACGCCGAGCGACTGCCGCAGGCGTTGCTGCACGGTGAGTCGTCCGCTCAGCACGGTGCGGTCCAGCGGTGCGGGATCGTTGGGATCGAGCGCCGCAGGCGAGAGCGTGCGCGCGCCGACGATCGCGGTGAGCGATCCGCGGCCGAACGGCAGGCCGAGGGAGCCCTCGACGAGCGTCCGGCGCGATTCACGGAACGGATCGGTCGCGTGCAACGCGGCGACCGCCGCGCTCGTGCGCAGTCCGCCGCGCGTCACCGTGCGCAGCGTAGCCCGTTGCCAGCGATTCGTGTTCCGCTCGCTGTCCTCGCTCCAGTCGTGCGACACCTCCACGCGGGGCGCGGTCGCGGCGCGCACGGCGCGCTGGAGGTCGCGGACCTCGGCGTTGCTGCTGTCGCTCGCGCGCGCCCGCTCGGCGAGCGCGCGCGCCGGACCGAAGCGCTGCTGCCAGAGGCGCACGTTGCCGAGTCCCACGAGGGCGCGCACTTCGGCGGGATCGGTGGCGAGCAACTCGCCGTAGCGGGCAGCCGCGCCGTCGAGGTCGCCGCTCCAGGCGCTCACCTGCGCGAGGCCGAATCGCGCGTCGCGATTCGTCGGGTCGCGCGCGAGCAGCTCTCCGTAGCCGCTCGCCGCCTCGGCGAGCCGTCCTGCCCACGAGAGCGTGCGCGCCCGCGCGACGCGCACGTAGTCGAAGTCGTTCCCTTGATGCGCAGACGTGAGCGAGTCGAAGCGCACGAGCGCCTCGTCCCACCGCTTGCCCCACGAGAGGAAGGTCGCCTCGGTGAAGAGGAGGTCGGGGTCGTCGGGCACGCGCACGCGCGCGGCGCGCAGCAGCACCAGCGCCGAGTCGATGTTGCTCCCCCACGCGAGCGTCTGCGCCAGGCGGAAGTTCGCGCGCACCGAGAGCCGGTCCTCGTCGAGCGCCCTTCGGTAGGCGGCCGCCGCCTCGTCGATGCGTCCGAGGCGCCAGAGGGAGTCGCCGACGGCCACCTGCGCGCGCGCGGGCACGATCGGCGCGGCGAGCAGGGCGATGGCGAGCGGGAGGCCGATCCGCCTCATGGTTTGCTCCACAACTGCTGCAATGAGTAATAGGACGGCTTGAGATACTCGTGCCATGTGGGCGTCTCCCACGTCGACCAGGCCCACGTACGGAAGTTCGCGAGCGGCCACGCACCGGTGTCGTCGCGCGCGGGGAGCGTGCCGAGGATGCGCAGTCCCTCGCGCAGCGCGACGACGCCGAAGCGGAAGCCGTCGGTCGGGACGCTCGTCCGTTCCGATGGTGCGGCGCCGGGGCGGCGGCCGAGGACCTGCTCCGGATCGCTCTCGAACAGTACGCGGCGCGACGACGGATCGCCGACGTTCAGCAATCCCCACGGCAGCCGGATCTGCAGCATCCCCGCGTCCGTGTCGTACCACCAGTCGGCGTTCGAGTCCTCGTCGACGGTCCCGAAGCGCAGGCGGCCGACGTTATAGCCGATGCCGAGCGCGCGTCGGCTCTCGCTGATGTACCGCGGACGGTTGGTGAGCGCGTAGAGCGTGTCGAAGACCGCGTCCTGGCGTCGGACCGAGAGCAGCGGGCGGCGGAACGGTTCGCCGTAGAACGCGCCGCCGTCGACGAGGCGGTGCGGCGTGTACGGCAGGTACTCGGGGACGACCTTCAACTGCGCGTCGGACGGACCATTCAGCTCGAGCAGGAACTCGAATGCCGCGCCGCTACGCAGTCCGCTCGTTGGAAGCAGGGTCTGGCCGAGCGCGGGATCGAAGGTGTCGATCGCGAGTTGCAGTCGCGTGGAGTCCCAGGGGAAGGCGCGCCCGCGCCAGCTCGCCGCGTCGAGCGAGAGATAGACGAACGCCTCGTCCTGCCCCGCGCGCAGTGTCACGGTGTCGGCGCCCAGCAGTCGTCCCCGCTGCACCGCCTCGAGTGTGCGCCAGCGCGTCGCATCGCCGCCCAGCCGCGGCGAACGGCCGGGGAGGCCGGGCCGCAGCGCGAGCAGTCCGTAATGCTCCTCGGGACTCATGACGTTCTGCCAGAGCCGTCCGCGCTCGTTCGGCTTCTCGAACTCGTCGACGAACCAATTGCGCTTGAACCACTCGTCCATCCAGGCGAAGACGATCGCGCCCGCGGCGCCCGCCTCGCGGATCTCGGCCGCGAGCCGCGCGTCGATCGCCGCCGCGTCGCGCTCGTTCAGACCGCCGTGGTTCCAGCCCTGCGGTTGCGCATGCGCGCTGGCCCGGCTCGTCGGCACGCCGAACTCCGAGATCACGAGCGGGATGCCCGTGTGTGCGCGCCGCAGGTCCTGCAGGTAGCCGAAGTAGTTCGAGCGTCCGAGGCTCGACGAGGCGCGCGAGTAGCCCGGGTCGTGGATCAGGAAGTCCGGATAGTACGGATAGACGTGGTAGCTCGCGAACCAGCCGGCGGCGTTGCGCGCCGTGGTCCGCACCAGCGACGGGTCGAGCGCGACCCCTTCCTCCTCGTGCACGGGCCCGGCGGCGGAGTCGCGGACGTAGCGCAGCCCCCGCAGGCGCATCTCCTCCGCGTAGGACGTCTCGGTCGGATGGACGATCGGGTCGGTCGTCGGCCAGTTGGTGTAGGCGATCGGCCGCTGGGCGTTGTAGGTCGTGTCCTCGTACGAGAGGAGCAGATCGCACTGCCGCACCATCCAGACGTCGGTCGCTGTGCCCTGCGCGATCGTGAGATGCCGACCCGCGTAGCGCCGCGGGGCGCGCGGGTCCGCGTTGAATCCGGTGACCGAGTACGGCTCCCACTCGCGGCCGAGAATGTAGGCGATCGTCCAGGGCGAGACGTCGGCGTCGTACCGTCCGCTCGCGTGTCCCGGGCGCGGCGCGATCCGCGCCGCGCCGTGCAGCACGTCGACGACGTCTCGGATCTCCTGCGCGAACTCGGCATTGAAGCCGGCGTCGCCGAAGTCGTCGCGCGGCGGGAGCTCGGTCCAGACGCCATGCACGAGATAGAGCGGGGCCGCGGGGTGCGCGAGGTTGTGGGCGCGCAACGCGCGGTAGAACGTCGGCGGGAGCACGGTGTAGACGCGGAGCGTATTCGCGTGCATCGACGCGATGGTGCCGAGCCAGCGCGCGTAGAGCGCCGAATCGACGGGGAACTCCGAGGGATACTTGCCCGGCAACGCGAGCCCGAGATTCACGCCCTTCATGAAGAAGGGTACCCAGCGGCCGTCGCGAAGGAGTTCGAAGCCTTCGCCGCGCACGCGAAGTGTGAGGTCGCGCGCGCGGGCGCGCGTGCGCACGATCGTGCGCTCGGGCGTGCGCTCGGGCGGCGACTCCGCGCGCTCCTGAGCGGGCGCGAGCCCGGCGAGTCGTTCGCGCGCCTCGGCGTGCGCGGGCACCAGCGCGAGCACACGGCGCCATGCCTCGAGGGCCGCGGTCTGATCGCCGCGGCGTTGCGCCACGATGGCGCGGCCCTCCCACGCGTCGGCCGATGCGGGTTCGCGCGCGGTGACTGACCTGAAGAGCGAGTCGGCCGCCTCGATCGCGCCGCTGCGCAGGTGCGCGTACGCGCGCCCGACCGCTGCGTCGGCGTTCGTCGGGCAGCGGCGCAGGGCATCGTCGAACCGCCCCGCGGCAACGGCGATCGAGTCGGCGCGGTACGCCAGCCAGCCGCCGGCGACGATCTCGTCGGTACCGGCGGGGCAGGCGGGAGCGCCCTGAGCGCCGGCCCTCGGTGCGGCGAGAGCCGCCGAGAGGACCAGCAGCGCGACCCGCCCGACACTGCCCAGTCGCCGGACCGTCCGGCGGCGGAGCGCGACGCTCATCGTCCGAGCGCCGCGAGGAGCTCGCTGGCGATCTTCAGGGGGTCGAACGGCTTGACGAGACAGGCGATCGCGCCGACCTCGATCGCACCGGCCTGCTCGCCGCGCTGGGCCCGAGCGGTGAGGAAGACGACGGGGATCGCCGCCGTCGCCGGGTCCGCCTTGAGGCGCCGGCAGGTCTCGTAGCCGTCCATCTCGGGCATCATGGCGTCGAGCAGGATCGCATCGATGTTCCCGAGGCGGGCGCGCTCGAGCAGCGCGATCCCGGACGGGAAGAACTCCGCCCGGATCTCCGGGGCGAGACTCAGCGCCACCTCGAGGATCGTGCGGATGTCGGGTTCGTCGTCGGCGCAGAGAAGTCGCATCGCACCTGCAATGTGCGGCCCGTGCCGGCGCCCGCGCAACGCGCGGCTGCGTTGTGCGGCTGCGTTGTGCGGCTACGTTGTGACGAATCAGGGATTCCGCAGGGTCGGCTGTCGCCCCGGCGTTCCGACGGCGATCTTAATGGGTGACCGGAGCCCGGGCCGCCGCCCGCCGGACCATTTTCCCTTTCTGTGATGAATCGTCCCGCCGAGCTCGATGAAGTCCTCGCCAAGCTGCGTGAGCGGTTCGCCGCGACCGCGGGCAACACGCTGAAGGCCTTCGAGATCCTCGCGGACCAGTTGCAGCGCACGCCGACCGCGCCGGAAGTCGTGGATGCGCTGCGGCGCGAGCTGCACCGCGTGCACGGCACGGCGGGGAGCTATGGATTCCTCGAAGCGAGCCGGCTCTCGGCGGCGCTCGAGCTGCTCGCGAGTCGCTGGCAGTCCGACACCCAGCGCGACCGCGAACGCCGTGCGGCGATCGTGCGACAGTTCGTACGCGCCCTCTCGACGGCGCTCCATGACGCGCCGCGCGGCGGTGAGCCCACCTTCTCGCACCGCGTCCTGCTCGTCGACGTCGACGACGAGATCGCGGCACCGCTCGTCGCCGAGGCGATCCACCGCGGGCATGCGGTCGAGCGCACCTCGTCCGAAGGCCTCGAGGCGATCCTCGATCAGGGTCTGCCGCAGGTGATCATCGCCGCCGGCTCCGCATTCCCCTCCGTGCCGGACGCCGTGCCCCTCGTGATGCTCCCGACCGGCGACGGGCTGCTCGAGTCGCACTCGACGCGCGTGCGCTTGCTCGATCCTTCGACCGATCCGCGTGAGGTCATCCAGGTCGCCGAGTCGATGGCGGCGCACACCGGCATGGCCGGCGCGACGATGCTCGCGATCGACGACGACTCCGCCATGCTCGACGTACTGCGCGCGATCGGCGAGTCGGAGGGCATGTTCGTGCGCACGGCGACCACCGCCGAGCATCTCATGCAGGAACTGGACCAGCACCCGCCGGCGATGCTGCTGATCGACGCGCAGTTGCCCGGCATCGACGGCGTGGCCGCGACGCGCCGCGTACGCGCGGATCGCCGTTTCGCCGAACTGCCGATCGTGCTCGTGTCGGCGTCGCTCGACGCCGATGTGCGCGCCGCCGCCTTCGCCGCCGGTGCCGACGATTTCCAGTCGAAGCCGGTCGTCGCCTCTGAACTCACGCGGCGGATCGCGCGGCTGCTCGAGGTGCGCCGTCAGCGGCAGGTGGTGCGCGGGATCCATCCCGCGACGTCGCTCTGGCTCCCCGACCGCACGATGCGTTCGTTCGACGACGCCCTCTCGGCCTCGGCGCAGGACGGCCGCGTGATGACGCTCGCGCTGCTGCGGCCCCTCAACGCACCCGACGGGCTGCAGCGTTCGGCGCATTGGCACCGCGAATGCGCGATGGTCTCGGCGGCGCTTGGCGTGGACGGTGCCCGGAGCGGCTTCGTGGACGAGACCGCGCTCGCGGTGCTGCTGCCGATGGACGCTCCCGCCGCGATCGCGCGACTCGAGCCGTTCGCCGAGGCGGCGGAGCACGAGGCGATCACCTGGCGCGCGGGGGTGGTGGAGCAGCGCGCCGGCGCCGATCCCGGCGCGCGCACGCTGGTGCATCTCGCGGAGGAGGCGTGGCAGGCCGCGCGCGACGCGGGCACGCTCGTCCACCGGTGGGACACGACCGACGCGGGCATCGCGCCCGACGTCGTGGTGGTCGAGGACGATCCTGCGCTCGCCGACCTCGTGGGCTATGCGCTCTCCAACCGCGGGCTCACGCACCAGCTCTATCGCACCGGGCCCGAGGCGCTCGCCGGCCTGTTGTCGTTGCGCGTGCGCGGCCGCCGTCCGGTGGTGCTCATGGACGTGGACCTGCCGGGGCTCGACGGCTTTTCGCTCTTCGAGCGGCTGCGGGTCGAGCGCCCGGGGCTCTTCCGCGTGGTGTTCATCTCCGTGCACGCGTCCGAGGGCGACCAGCTGCGGGCGCTGCGCGCCGGCGCGCTCGACTACATCCCCAAACCGGTCAGCCTGCGCGTGCTCATGGCGAAGATCGCCGTGTGGCGCGCGCAGGACGAGACGACCTGATGGCGGTGTTCGTGGTGGGCATCGTGGCGATCGTGCAGTTCGCCTTCCTCGCCCTGCTGTTGGCGTTCCTCGTGGTGCGGCGATTCTACGACCGACGGCAGCGCGCGGCCTTCGAGGCAGGGCAGGGGGAGGTCGCGATCCCGCTGCGGGCCTGGCTTGTGGGCAGTGCGTCTCCGGCCCCGGTGGTCGCGGTGCTGCGTCGGATGCCGCCGGGCACCGCGGTCGGGTACCTCGCCCTGCTCGCGCGGCAGACGATCCCCGACTCCAATCGCGACGAGCTCGCCGATGCGTTGCGCGGCGAGCCCTGGCTCGCCGCGGCGGTGCGGCACTCGAGCTCGCGCTTCTGGTGGCGTCGGCTCGAGGCGGCGCGGGCGCTCTCGCTCGTCGCCGAGGAGAAGGACCGCGCGATCGTGCTCGCGCTGTTCTTCGACGCGCATCCCGCGGTGCAGATCGCCGCGGCCGGCGTGCTCCCCCGCGTCGCGGATGCGGAGCTCGTGGGCAAGGTGCTCGACCGGCTCGACGGACTGCCCAAGGTCGTGCGCCACTACGTGACCACCGTGCTGCGCCGCGCGCGCGCGCTCGTGGGGCCGCTGCTCGCGAGCCGGATCGACAAGGCGAGTCACTTCGCGCCGCTCGCCGCCTGGATCGAGTTGGCCGAAGCGATCGACGATCCCGCCGCGCTGCGGGCCGCGCTGCGGCGCGCCGAGCATCCGGCGACGCCGGTGCGCCGCTCGGTCGC
This sequence comes from Gemmatimonadota bacterium, assembly GCA_043748515.1. GTDB lineage: Bacteria > Gemmatimonadota > Gemmatimonadetes > Gemmatimonadales > Gemmatimonadaceae > Pseudogemmatithrix. The sequence continues at coordinate 11,467 of JAYTNC010000305.1, forward strand.
GCGTGCGATGCGACGTTTCCCGAGCCAGGAGGCGGAGGAGGCCCTCGTGCGCCTGCTCGGCGACCGCGATGCCTCGGTCCGCGCCGCCGCCTGCCGCACGCTCGGTGAACTCGGCAGCCGCAACTGCGTCGCCGCGCTCGCGCCGATGCTCAGCGACCCGATCTGGCTCGTGCGCGTCCGCGCCGCGGTGTCGCTCGCGCAGCTCGGCGAACGGGGCCGCATCGCGTTGCGCACCGCGCGCGCCGGGCCGGACCGCTTCGCGCGCGACATGGCCGCCATGGTCACCGGCCTGTCCGAGGGTGCGGTGCTCGAGATGGGGGACGCCTGAGCATGATGGAGCTCTTCGGCGGCCCCATCCGCTCGATCCTCTGGTGGGGCGACCACATCGCCCTGCTCTACTTCGTCTTCCTCAACAGCGCGTACGCGGTGCTGCTGCTGCTCTCCATCCCGGAACTCTGGAAGCACTGGCGTCTCGCCGCGGACGAGCACCTGCAGCGCCTGCTCGCCACCGAGGCGCTCCCGCCGCTGAGCCTGCTCGTGCCCGCGCACAACGAGGAGGTGACGGTCAGTTCGAGCCTCCTCTCGTTCCTCACGCTCGAGTATCCGCATCTCGAGGTGGTGGTGGTGAACGACGGGTCGAAGGACGACACCATGGAGGTGCTGCTCCGCGAGTTCGACCTGTATCAGGTGCCGCCGGCCTTCACCGTCGCGGTGCCGACGAAGCCCGTGCGCGCCTATTACCGGTCGCGCCGGCACTCGCGTCTGCTCGTGCTCGACAAGGAGAACGGCGGCAAGGCCGACGCGCTCAACGCCGCGATGAACGCCGCGCGCCATCCGTTCGTGGTCGCGGTCGACGCGGACACCGTGATCGAGCCCGACGCGTTGCTGCGTCTCGCGCGGCCCTTCCTGCTCGAGCCCAACGTCGCCGCCGTCGGCGGCACGATCCGCGTGGCCAACAGCTGCACCGTCGAGTTCGGCCGCGTGACCGAGGCGCGCGTCGATTCGCGCTGGCTTCCCGGCTGCCAGGTCGTCGAGTATCTCCGCGCCTTCCTGTTCGGGCGGATGGGACTCAACGTGATCGGCGGCAACCTCATCATCTCGGGCGCCTTCGGGCTCTTCCGCAAGGAGTACCTCCGGGCGATCGGCGGCTACCGCACCGGCAACGTCACCGAGGACATGGACCTCGTGGTGCGGCTCCACCGCTACCTGCGCGAGAACAAGATCCAGGCGCAGCTGCCCTTCGTGCCCGATCCCGTCGCGTGGACCGAGGTGCCGTCCACGATCCGCGTGCTCGGCATCCAGCGCGAACGCTGGCACCGCGGGTTGATCGCGACGCTCTGGGAGCACCGCATCATGCTGTTCAATCCGCGGTACGGCCGCATCGGGATGGTGGCGATGCCGTTCTACGTCTTCGGCGAGATGCTCGCGCCGGCGGTGGAGCTCTTCGGCTGGATCGCGCTCGCCCTCGGCCTCGCCGCGGGCGCGGTGGGCAAGGACTTCGCGCTGCTCTTCCTCGCCGTCGCGGTCGGGTACGGCATGCTCCTCTCGCTCTGGGCGATCGTGCTCGAGGAACTGAGCTTCCGCCGCTACCCGCTGCGCCGCGATTTCTTCAAGCTGCTCGGCTTCGCGGTCATCGAGGGGCTCGGCTACCGGCAGCTCACCGTGCTCTTCCGCCTGCGCGGCTACTGGGGGTTCTTCCGCGGCGTCGACACCTGGGGCCGCATGCCGCGCGAGGGGATCGGCCGCAGCACCTGACCCCCGCTGGACTCAGGGGGCATTGACCAGCTGATGCCGCAGCCGCTCGAAGAGCACCGATTCGGCATCGCGCGTCTTGACGTACGCGTCGGCCGCGCGGATGCCCGCCTGCCGCAGCACCTCGGCCGGGAACTCCCGCGCCGAGAAGAGGTAGACCGGCATGGTGCGGAGCTTCGGATTTTGTCGCACGTGGCGCGCGAGCGCGAAGCCGTCCATTCCCGGCAGTCCGGCGTCGAGTATGATCGCCGCGATCGGCTCGCGCGCGAGCACCTCGAGCGCGGCCTCGGCGCTGTGCACCGCCACCGCGCGCGCGATCGGGTCGACGAGCGCGACGAGCACGCCGCGCATCGAGGGATCGTCCTCGACAACGAGCACCGCGTGGCGTGCGTCGAGCCGCGACTCCGCCGAACCGCTCGCACCCGCGAGCAGTTCGCGGGGCAGCGCCACCCAGAACACCGTCCCGCCGTCGGGCGCCGGCTCGAAGCCGATGCGACCCCCGTGGGAATCGACGATCGCCTTGGCGATGTTGAGCCCGAGGCCGGTGCCGCCGCTCTGCCGCGAATCGGCGCCGCCTGCCTGCTGGAACTTCCCGAAGATGCGGCCCTCGAACTCCGGCGGGATGCCGGGGCCGCGATCGCGCACTCGGACGACGACCTGCTCCCCGTCCAGCGTGACGTTCACGTCGACGGCCGAGCCGGCCGGCGAGAACTTGACGGCGTTCGAGATGAGGTTCGTGAAGACCTGGATGAGGCGGTCGGCGTCGCCGATGAGATCGGTGTCGGCCTCGGGGCCGGTCGTGAGCGTGACCGCGACGCCTTGCTCCCGCGCGAGCGATTCGACGCCGGCGATCGTCGTCTCGAGCAGCGGCCGGAGACGCAGCGGGTCGCGCCGTGCGCTCGAATGCCCGGCGTCGATCTTCTCGACGTCGAGGATGTCGTTGATCAGACGGATGAGCCGCTCGGTGTTGGTCATCGCGATCCGCAGCAGGTCGCTCGCCTTCGGCGGGAGCTCGCCGACCTTGCCGCCGAGGATCAGCCCGAGGGCCCCGCGCATGGAGGTGAGCGGCGTGCGCAGTTCGTGGCTCACCGTCGACACGAAGTCGCGCTTGAGCCGCTCGAGGTCGCGCAGCTTGACGATGTCGTCCTGCAGTCGCTGCTCGCGTTTCGCCATGGACTCGGCCAGCTGCTCGAACGTGCTCGCGAGGACGGCCATCTCGCGGTTCGGCGCGGTCCCCGACTCGGGGAGGCGCGCCTCCGTGTAACGGCCGGCGTCGAGCGCAAGGGCCGCCTGCACGACCTGATCGAGCGCGCGCCGGACGAGGCGCATCAGGAGGGCGAGCAGGAGGATCAGGAC
>JAYTNC010000306.1:0-17247 GCA_043748515.1 Gemmatimonadota bacterium
CGACCGGCGTGGATGCCTTCGCCCTGCAGCGTGTAGAAGATTTCCTTTGCGGAGTACACGATGGGGATGAAGGCTGAAGGATGAAGGATGAAAGATGTACGACCAGCGTCCGCTCCGGCATCGCAGGTTCTATCATCCTTCATCCTTCATCCTTCATCCACCTCTGCGAAGCCCTTTGCGCGCAGTGTGCACGCATCACAGTGCCCGCACGCCCCCCCCGCCGCCGACGGATCGTAGCAGCTGATCGTCGTCTCGTAGTCCACGCCCAGTGCGAGCCCGGTGCGGATGGTGTCCGCCTTGCTCAGCGCGATGAGCGGCGTGAGGATCCGCGTGCGCGCCGCGCCCTCCACCCCCGCGCGCGTCGCGAGGTTCGCCATCGCTTCGTACGCGGCGATGTACTCGGGGCGGCAGTCGGGATATCCGCTGTAGTCGAGCGCATTCACGCCGATCAGCAGATCGGTCGCGCCGAGCACTTCGGCCCACGCGAGCGCGAACGAGAGGAAGATCGTGTTGCGCGCCGGCACGTACGTGATCGGGATCCCCTCAGCCATCGCCGCGGCGTCGCGATCCTTGGGCACCGCGACATCCGACGTCAGGGCCGAGCCGCCGAAGAGCCGCAGGTCGATGTCCGCGACCACGTGACGCGCGACGCTCCACCGCGTGGCGATCGCGCGCGCGCGGTCGATCTCGATCCCGTGCCGCTGGCCGTAGCGGAACGTGAGCGCGTTCACCGCGTAGCCTGCCCGCGTCGCGAGCGCGAGCAGCGTGGTCGAGTCGAGCCCGCCGGAGAGCAGCAGGACGGCGGGTGTTCCGCCGGGAACGGACGCGAGGGTGGCGAGCGGCATGCGCCTCAGGTCGCGCGCAGGCCGGCGACGATCTCCTGCAGGCGCACCGAGCCCTGCAGCATCGCGGTCGCGGCGCTCGACATCTCTTCGCAGGCTGCGCTCTGCTCCTCTGTCGACGCGCTGACTTCCTCGGCCGCCGCCGCGTGGCCCTCGGCCGTGCGCGCGGCCGCCGAGATGCCGGCCGCCGCATCGTTCACCGCGGCGACATTCGCGCTGGCCACCGCCCCGAGTCCCTCGGCGGCGGCGCGCGTCTGCTCGGCCGACGCGGTGATCGTCTCGAGCGCCGTGTCGATCCCCTCGGAGACGCTCTCGATCTCCGCCACGCGCGACGCGCCCGTTTCCATGGCGGCCGTCGTCGTGCCCACGCGACGCGTCACCACGGCGGTGAGCTGCACCACGTCGTCGGCCGCATGCTGCGCCTGGTCGGCGAGCTTGCGCACCTCGTCGGCGACGACGGCGAAGCCGCGGCCCGCCGCGCCTGCGCGCGCGGCTTCGATCGCCGCGTTGAGCGAGAGCAGGTTCGTCTGCTCCGCGATCCGGCTCACGATGCCCACGAAGCGGTTGATGCCCTCAGCGGTGGCGGTGAGCTCGCGCACCTCGGCGGCCGCGCGGTCCACCGACTGTCGGATCTCGATCAGCAGGCTGCGCGCGCGCTGGATCTCGGCGCGCTTCGCCCGGGCCACCCGCTCGATCTCCGCGGCGAGGTCGGAGACTTCGTCCGCGCCCGCCCGCACTTCGTGGGCGCGCTCGCGCACGCCCTGCAACGCGCGGTCGGCGTCGCGAAGCGACGACACCTGCATCTCCGCCCCCTCGGTCACGTCCGACATCGCGGTCGCGGTCTGCGTCGCGGCGAGCGAGATCTGCTCGGCCGCGGACGTGAGCTCGTGCGCCGAGGTCGCGACGACTTCGGCGGTCGTGCCTGCCACGCCGGCGACGCGCGCGAGCGAGGCTGCCGTGCCGTTCATCGCTTCGGCGAGCGCCTGGAACTCGCCGGGCAACTCGGTCTCCGTGCGGATGTCGAGACGCCCCTGGCTGAGCGCGCGCGCATGCGCGACGAGCAGCGCGAGCGGCGCCGAGATGCGCTGCACCGTCCCGACGAACGTCACGATCCCGAGCAGGATCGCGCCGACGATCACCGCGAGCAGGATGCGCTTCCGCTGCTCCGCCGTCTCCTGGAGCGTCGTGACGGAGCGCGAGATCTGCCGCGCACGCATCTCGCTGAGCCGCGCGACGTCGCGCGTCAGCTCGGTCTCGAGCGAGCGCACGCTGTCAGCGCGCGCGTTCGCGGCATCGATGCGGCCGAGGTCGCGGAGCAGCAGCGACTGCGTGAGCCCCACCTCGAGCGTCGAGAGACGCTCGTCGATCGACGCGATCAGTCCGAGCTCGGTGGACGTCAGTCCGTCGCTGTCATTCAGGTCGCGCAGCGCGGAGTGCGCGTCCCACCCGGCGGTGCGGAAGCCCTCGCGGTCCACGGCGGTGCCACGGTCGAGGTAGCGTACGGCAGCGGCCAGCTCGCGCGCGATGCTCGTGCTCAGCGCGGCGCTCAGCGCGGTCTCGCGCTGGACCGACGTGACCGCGACCGCGATCTCCTCGGCGAACGCGCCGATGGCGAGGCGACCCACCGTGCCCGCCACCACGAGCAGGCCGACGAGCAGCGAGAAGCCGGCGATGAGCCGGCTGCGGATCGTGCGCAGCGCGAAGATGTTCATGGGGCCCCCGTCTCGGCGAGCACCAGGCGCCCGCCCGCGATGCGCGTCATCGTGAAGGCCTTCCCGACCGGATCACCGAACTCGTCGAAGGCGATCGCACCGGTGACGCCGGCGTGTGCACCTGCGGTGCGGAGCGCGGCGAGCCAGTCGCGGATCGCCGTGCGGTCTCGCCCGACCGCGACGATCGCCGCCGCGAGGACGCGGACCGCATCGTAGGCGAGCGCGGCATTGCCGTCCGGCTCCGCGCTGAATCGCGCGCGATATGCCTGTACGAAGCGTTGCGCTTCGGGGCGCGGATCCATCGGCGTGAACGGCGCCCCGACCAGCGCGCCCTCGGCGACCGCGGAGTCGGAGACGATCCCGGTCCAGCCGTCGCCGCCAAGGAAGTCCGCCGTGAGGCCCGCCGCGCGGCCGGCGGCGATGAATGCGAGTCCGGTGCGCTCGGTGCCTGCGACGAAGATCAGGTCGGGGCGCCGGGCGGCGAGCCAGTCCATATAGATGGGAGCGCTCACGCCGTCGAAGGCGATCGGGTCGACCGAGATCACCTCGCCGACGAAGCTCCGGCGGAAGGCGTCGGCGAGCCCGCGGCCATAGGCGTCGTTCTCGTAGAGCACCGCCGCGCGCTTCTTGCCGATGCGCTGCGCGAACCTCGCGAGGTCGACGCCGTTGGCCGAATCGCTCGAGATCACACGAAAGGCCCAGGGCGAGATGCCCGTGAGGGTCGCGGAGGAGGCGGTGGTCGCGACCGCAGCGAGGTGGCCGTCGTAGACCTTTGCGGCCGCCATCATCGCACCCGAGGTCACGTGGCCGACCACCGCGAGCACGCGCGGATCGTCGACGAACCCCTGTGCGATCGCCGCGGCCTTCGCGCCCTCACCGCCGTCGTCGCGATACTCGATGATCAGCGAGTCGCCCCCGATGCCGCCGTCGGCATTGAGCTCGGCGACCGCGAGTTCCACGCCGCGTCTGTTGCCGATGCCGTACCCCTCCTGCAGCGGGCCGGCCATGCCGAGGCGTACGGGTTCGCCGCTGCCACCGCACGAGACGGCGGCGACGAATGCGAGTGGAGCGAAGCACTTGCGCGCGAGGGGACGCGTCATCAGGACCGGCTTGTCGTGAGTTGGTCGTGCGGGATTCCGAAGGTCACGCGTGTGCCTTACCGCGACGGCCCTTCGCCGTCGGCTGCTGCTGCGTCAGACAGTGTAGCGTGCCGAGACCCCAAACGAGATCGACCGCGTGGATCCCCACGACCTGCCGGTCGGGCATCAGCTCGGCGAGCGTGTTCATCGCGATGCGGTCGTTGGGGTCGTTGAAGGTCGGCACGAGCACGACGCCGTTGGCGATGTAGAAGTTCGCGTAGCTCGCCGGGAGGCGTGTGCCGTCCATGGTCACCGCGCGCGGGTAGGGCAGGGTCACGGTGCGGATCGGTTCGCCGAGTGCATCGGTCGCGTGCGCGAGTCGCTGCAGGTTGTCGAGGGACCGCGCATGGTTCTCGTCGGCCGGGTCCTCTTCGTGGGCGAGCACCACCACACCGGGCGCGACGAAGCGCGCGATGTCGTCCACGTGTCCGTGCGTGTCGTCCCCGACGCAGCCGTCGCCGAGCCAGATGGTCTTCGCGCAGCCGAGTTCCTCGGCGAACGTGCGCTCGTAGTCGGCCTTGGTGAAGCCGGGGTTCCGCACCTGCACATCGGAGAGCAGCCACTCCTCGGTCACGAGCATCGTGCCCTGGCCGTCGGTCTCGATGCCGCCGCCCTCGAGGATCACGCGGCCTCTGCCGTCGTGCCGCTGCGGCTGGTGCAGCGCGAGACCGGTGTGCTCGGCGACGAACGCGCCGACCTTCTCGTCGCGCACGTGGTTGTCGTACTTCGCCCACGCGTTGAATCCCCAGTGCACGAGCCGCACGCTGCCGTCCGGCAGGTGCACGCCCGTCGCGCCCGAGTCGCGCAGCCAGACGCGATCGCTCGGGCACTGATGCAGGTGCACCCGTGACTGCCGCACTTCATGCATGCGCAGGCAATGCCACGCCTGCTCCTCGGTCGCCTCGTCGTGGACGAGGATCCGCACATGCTCATGCTCGGCGAGCGCGCGCGCGATCTCGGCGTAGACCCATGGGATCGGCCCGAACTTGCCGGGCCAATCGGGTTCGTGATGCGGCCACGCGATCCACGTCGCGTCGTGACGCTCCCATTCGGCGGGCCAGCGGACGCCCCGGGTGGCGGGGGAGGAACCCGACGGATCTGCGTCCGCCGCGCCTTTCCGGGTCACGACCCGATCCAGCGGTTCAGGATCGGACCGTACGCGTCCACGCGACGGTCGCGCAGAAAGGGCCAGTTGCGGCGCGTGTACTCGATCAGCGCCGGATCGCACGTCGCGATCAGCGTCGCGTCGCCGGTCTCCGCCTGCGCCATGTAGCGGCCGTACGGATCGACGATCATCGAGTGTCCGAAGAACTCGATGCCGCCCGTGCCCGCCTCGGCCTCGAAGCCGGTGCGGTTGGGCGACGCGACGAACACGCCGTTCGCGATCGCATGCGCGCGTTGCGCCGTGCGCCAGGCGTCGACCTGTGCCGCGCCCCACTCCGCCTTCTCGGCCGGGTGCCACCCGATCGCCGTCGGATAGAACAGGATGTCGGCGCCGAGCAGCGACGTGATGCGCGCGCCCTCGGGATACCACTGGTCCCAGCAGATCAACACGCCGATCGTCGCGTAGCGCGTCTTCCAGACCATGAAGCCGCCGGCCTCGCCGTCCGGACCGCGCGCACCCTTCGGCTGCACCGACGCGGTCGATTCGCCAGGAGCGAAGTAGTACTTCTCCTCGAAGAGCGGGTCGTGCGGGATGTGCATCTTGCGATACACGCCGAGCAGCGTGCCGTCGGCGTCGATCACCGCGGCGCTGTTGCGGTAGACGCCCGGTCCCTGCTTCTCGTAGATCGGCGCCACGAGCACGACCGCGAGCTCTTGTGCGACCGCCTGCAACCGCGCGACGGTCGGGCCCGGCACGGGCTCGGCGATGTCGAACTTCGACGCGTCGAGCGTCTTGCAGAAGTACGGCGCGTTGAAGAGTTCCTTCAGGCAGATCACCTGCGCGCCCTTGGCGTGCGCATCGCGGATCCGCTGCTCGGTGGCGACGAGCGTCGCCTCCGCGGTGGACTCGACGCCATCCTGGATGATGGCGACGGTGAAAGGAGGGCGGGTGGTCATCGGGACAATTTCGCCCTCTTAGACCCTCACCGCCACCACGATGTCCATGACATTCGTGCCGGTGTCCCTTGCGGGCAGGTTTGCGCCAGCGGCGACGAGCGCGGCATGGGCGTCGCAGCGACGGAGCGAACGGGCCGGATCGCCGTTCGCCCGCGCGCTCGCTCGCCAGCTCTCCCACGAGACCAGCGCACCGGCGGATCCCGCCGGACCGTCGCGGCCGTCGGTGCCCGCGGCGAGGATCCAGGTGCCGCTCGCGGTGAGATCGTCGAGCACTTCGGCGGCCGCGAGCGCGAGCTGTTGGCAGCGGCCACCGAGTCCGTGATCATCGGGCAGGCGCACCGTCGTCTCGCCGCCCCACGCGAGACACGAGCCGCGCGGCGCGCGCGCGAGCGCATGCGCGATCACGCGTCCGGCGCCGGTCGCGTCGCCGTGCAGCGGCGTGAGTGAGAGGAGCACGGGCTCGAATCCCGCCTCGGTCGCTGCGGCCGCCACCGCATCGAGCGCCGCCGTGTTGCCGACGATGAACGGCTCGGCCACGTTCGCGAAGGCTGCATGGTCCGGCTTCGGCGTTTCGGCGATCAGGCCGGCGCGCATCGCGCCGAGCGCGGAGGCGACCGAGAGCGGGATGCGCACCGCGACTCCTGCCTCGCGCAGGATCCGCTCCACATGCCGCGCCTCGAGCGCGTCCGGAGTGACCGGCCCGGATCCGATCATCGCCGGATCCTCGTTGGGCACGTCGGCGAGGAGGATCGGCACGACGCGCGCGCCGTGCAGCGCCTCGGCGAGTCGGCCTGCGCCCCAGCGCGAGAATCGTTTGCGCACCGCATTGATCCGCGAGATCGGCACGCCAGCACCGAGCAGCAGCGCGCCGAGCGCCGCGAGGTCGGAGGCGCGCACGCCCTCGATCGGTGCGCCGACGAGACTCGACGTGCCACCGGAGACGAGCACGAGCACCACGTCGTCCTTGCCGATGCGGTCGGCGAGCGCGCCGAGTCGGTCGGCCGCATGCGCCGACCGCGCGCCGGGCACCGGATGATCGCCAGCGACCGATTCGATCAGCGCGTGCGGTGACGCGCTTGCCGCCGAGCCGACGACGAGTCCCCCGGCGATCTCGAGTCCGGCGGCCTCACAATGCACGACAGCCGCCCCCGCCATGGCGGGAGCGGCCTTGCCGAGTGCGATGATCCAGTGCGGGCGGGCACGTCCGACTTCGAGCGTCACTTCGTGCGCGCGGAGTCCGTCGCGGACCACACCGGCGGGGTCCGCGGCGGCGAGCGCCGCCTCATAGAACCCCAGCAGCGTCGCCGCGACGTCCGTGCGGTCCATCAACCTCCGCCGCTCGCCTTCTTCACCGCTTCACCCAGTTCCGCGTACGCATCGGCCGAGAGTTCGCGGAACGGCCGCATGATGTGCGCGATCCGCCCATCGGGACCGATCACGAAGACCACGCGGCGCAGCACGTTCACCGCCGGGTACTTCACTTCGTAGAGCGAGCCGGTCACGCCGGCCGCGTCGCTGATGAAGGTCACGGGGAAGTTCTTCTCCGCGGCCCACGTCTGCTGGACTTCGACGTTGTCGGTGCTGATGGCCAGCACCTTCACGCCGTTGCCGTTCTTGAAGATCGTGGCGTACTGATCACGGTACGCCTCCATTTGAGCCGTTCAGCCACCGGTCCTCGCCTTCGGGAAGAAGGCGAGGACGACGGTCTGCCCGCGCAGATCGCTCAAGGTGATGGGGGAGGGGCTGACGCCCTCCCTCGTGGAGGCCGGCAGGGTGAAGTTCGGCGCCATGTCGCCGACCTTGAGTCCTGAGGCAGGGGCGGCGTCCTGCGCCATCGCGGGCGATGCCAGCGCGAAGGCGGCGAGGGCCGCGAGGAGTCTGGGTGTGAGTCGCATGAACGAAGTCTGCCGCACCACCGGACCCCGCGCAATCGCACCATTCCCGAACAACGCCAGGAACCTTCGGTCGGCGGTCGGGTGCCGAGATGCCTCGCGGCACCGGGCGGATGCCTAGAGATCGACCACGCGCAGTGCGGCCGGCACGCTCGCGACCTCGACCGTCGCCCCTGCCGCGCGGCAGAGCTCGCCGTCGATCTCGAACCAGGGCGCCTCGGCGAACTGCAGCGTGATGCGAGGCGTGCGCCGCTGCGTGGCGTGCGGGCCTTGCACGTGCGTGCCGCGGATCGCGCTCGCGAGCAGCGGCAGGCGTGCGAGGTTCGCGACGTCGCGCACGAGGATCGCGTCGATCATCCCGTCGTCGATCCGTGCGCCGGGCGCGATATGGAACGTGCCGCCGAAGTGCGAGCCGTTGGAGAAGACGGCGAGCAGATGCTCCTGCGCCGGCGCGCCGTCCACGCCGATCGGCAGGCCGGGGAAGCGGAAGAGCTCCTGCAGCGCGCTCACGACATAGACCGCGGCGCCACGCAGCACGCGGTGCTTCAGGCTCGTGTGCAACACGGCGACGTCGAAGCCGAAGCCGGCCACGTTGAGGAACCAGGTGTCGTCGACGCGCCCCATGTCGACTCGGCGTTCGCGCACGCCGCCGTCGGCGAGCCGCTCGGCGAGTGCGCGCGGATCGCGCGGGTCGATGCCGAGGTTCTTCGCGAAGTCGTTGCCCGTGCCGGCGGCGAGCAAGGCCATGCGCGCGGGTGCGCCGGCGCGCGCGAGCGGCACCGCGCACTTGGACCAGGTGCCGTCGCCACCCGCGACGACGATCGTGTCGATGCCGTCCACGATCGCATCGCGCACGAGGCGCGCCTCGTCACCGGCATGCGTGGTTCCGCGGACGTCGGTGAAACCACAACGGGCGAACGCGGCACGGATGCCGATGATGGCGCGCCCGCCGCGCCCCCTGCCGGAGGCAGGATTGAAGAGGACCCGGACGGTCATTGCGAGGGATGAAGGCTCAAGGATGAAGGATGAAAGTTGACGGACCCCGTATCGCGGTGACTTTCATCCTTCATCCTTCGGCCTTCATCCGTCTCACCGTCCGCCGGCCAACTGCCGCAGTACATACTGCAGGATCCCGCCATGCCGGTAGTAGTTCATCTCCTCCGGCGTATCGATCCGGCTGCGGACCTTGAACGTGATCGTGCCGGCGGTGCCGACCGCGTGCACCGTCATCGTCGCGCGCGGCGACATCGTGTCCGACATCCCCTCGATCGTGATCGCTTCGAAGCCGGTGAGTCCGAGCGATTGACGCGTCTGGCCGTCGGTGAACTCGAGCGGGATCAGTCCCATGCCCACGAGGTTGGAGCGGTGGATGCGCTCGAAGCTCTCGGCGATCACCGCGCGCACGCCCAAAAGCATCGTCCCCTTGGCGGCCCAGTCGCGCGACGACCCCGTGCCGTACTCCTTGCCCGCGATGATCACGAGCGGCGTGCCGCCCTGCTGGTACGCCATCGCCGCGTCGTAGAAGGACGTCGGGTCGGCATCGGGCGACATGCGCGTCCACCAGCCTTCCATCCCCGGCGTGAGGTCGTTCTTGAGGCGGATGTTCGCGAAGGTGCCGCGCATCATCACCTCGTGATTGCCGCGCCGCGCGCCGTAGGAATTGAAGTCGCGCTTGTCGACGCCCAGCGACTTGAGCCACTGGCCGGCCGGGCTCTTCTCGGCGATCGAACCCGCCGGGGAGATGTGGTCGGTGGTGATCGAGTCGCCGAACATGCCGAGCACGCGCGCGCCGGCGATCGGCGAGACGCCCGGGGGCGTCATCGTGATCCCCTCGAAGTACGGCGGGTGCTTCACGTACGTCGACTTGTCGTCCCACGCGTAGCGGCTGCCGGTGGGCGCGGCGATCGCCTTCCACGCGTCGTCGCCGCCGAACACATCCGCGTACTCCTTCTCGAAGTGCTCGCGCTTCACCGAGCTCAATACGATGTCCTCGACTTCCTTGCTCGACGGCCAGATGTCGCGCAGGAAGACCGGGCCCTTCGTGCCCGTGCCGATCGGCTCCTTGTCGAGGTCGATGTCCATCCGTCCCGCGAGCGCGTACGCCACGACGAGCGGCGGCGACGCCAGATAATTGAAGCGCGTCTGCGGATTCACGCGCCCTTCGAAGTTGCGATTGCCCGAGAGCACCGCCGCGACCGTGAGCTTGCCGTCGTCGATCGCCTTGCTGATCGTCTCGGGGAGCGGGCCGGAGTTGCCGATGCAGGTGGTGCAGCCGTAGCCGACGATGTGGAAGCCGAGCGCGTCGAGTGCGGGCTGCACGCCGGCCTTGTCGAAGTAGTCGCGCACGACCTTCGAGCCCGGCGCCAGCGAGGTCTTCACCCAGGGCTTCGTCTTGAGACCGAGCGCGACGGCCTTCTGCGCGAGCAGGCCGGCGGCGAGCATCACGCTCGGGTTGCTCGTGTTCGTGCACGACGTGATCGCCGCGATCACCACGGCGCCGTCCTTGAGGTCGAACGTCGCGCCGCGGTGCTCGCACGTGACGGACGGGGCGACGTCGACGGGGCTTCCCTCGGCGACCATCGCCGCGGCGGGTGAACCGGGTGTCTTTGCGTTCGCGGTGCCCTTCGACGCCGCGGCCGACGCCATGCGCTCACGCTCCGCCGCGTACGACGCGGCGTAGTTCGCCTTCACGTCGGTCAGCGCGATGCGGTCCTGCGGGCGCTTCGGACCGGCCAGCGACGGCACCACCGTCGAGAGGTCGAGCTCGAGCGTGTCGGTGAACACCGGATCGGCAGTGGAGTCGGTGCGGAAGAGTCCCTGCGCCTTGCAGTAGGCCTCGACCAGCGCGACCTGATGCTCGCTGCGCCCCGAGAGACGGAGATACTTGAGCGTCTCAGTGTCGACCGGGAAGAAGCCCATCGTCGCGCCGTACTCCGGCGCCATGTTCGCGATCGTCGCGCGGTCGGCGAGGGCGAGCGTGCCGAGGCCCGGGCCGTAGTACTCGACGAACTTGCCGACGACCTTCTTCTTGCGGAGCATCTCGGTGCAGGTGAGCACGAGATCGGTCGCGGTCGCGCCCACGGGCAGCTTGCCGGTGAGCTTGAAGCCGATGACCTCGGGGATGAGCATGCTCACCGGCTGGCCGAGCATCGCCGCTTCCGCTTCGATGCCGCCCACGCCCCAGCCGAGCACGCCGAGGCCGTTGATCATCGTCGTGTGCGAGTCGGTGCCCACGAGCGAGTCGCAGTAGACGGCCTTCTTGCCGTCCTCCTCGCCGACGAACGCGACCTGCCCGAGGTACTCGAGGTTGACCTGGTGACAGATGCCGGTGCCCGGGGGCACCACGCGGAAGTTGCGCAGCGCGGCACCGCCCCAGCGCAGGAACTGGTAGCGCTCGCCGTTGCGCTCGTACTCGAGCTGCGTGTTGAGCAGTTCCGCCGCGTCGGTGCCGTACTCGTCGACCTGCACCGAGTGGTCGATCACGAGGTCGACCGGCTGGAGCGGGTTGATCTTGCCCGGGTCGCCGCCGAGCGTCGCGATCGCGTCGCGCATCGCGGCGAGGTCGACGACGCACGGGACGCCGGTGAAGTCCTGCAGGAGCACGCGCGCCGTGCGGAACGCGATCTCCTTGTCGACCGGCTTCTTCACGTCCCAGCGGGCGAGCGCCTCGATGTCGGCGGGCTTCACGAAGCCGCCATCCTCGTTGCGCAGGAGGTTCTCGAGGAGGATGCGGAGCGAGAACGGGAGCGCGGCAACGGTGTTGCCGGCGAGGCCGGAGAGCGAGTCGAGACGGTAGTACGTGTAGGACTGCCCGTCGACGGTCAGGGTGTCACGGCTCTGGAAGCTGTTTTGGGAGGACATGGCCCGAAATCTATCCTCACTCCTCCATGATGGGCATTTCGAGCGTCTCCCGGCGGAGCATGCCGTCCAGGGCCTCGACGTGGATGGCATTCGTCGGGCACTGGTGCACGAAGTCACCGTCGGCACGGGACCACTCCACCGGACTCACGAGCACCTGCGCCTTGCCGTGCTGATCCATGGTCATCATCCGCGGGTTGAGCGTCGCGCAGAGGGTGCAGCCGGTGCACGCCTCGCGGTCCACCCGCACTTCGACGATCCGCCGCGGCCAGACGCCGCCGAGCATCATCGAGGCGCCGGCGCGGTCGAGCGCGTCGTTCGCCGCCTCGTAGCCGAGCGTGATCATCCGGCGCACGTGCGCGAAGCTGAACATGCTGAACTGCCAGACCGCCGGGCGCACGAGCAGCAGCGGCGGTCCGCGCCAGGAATCGAGCTGTAATCCCTGCAGCGACTTCATCATGATCTGCGCCGACCGCATGTAGATCGCCGCGAACCCCTTTTCCTTGATGCGCCGCGCACGCGCGATGTTCGTGCTCCCCACGTCCACCGCGATCACCGCGTCCATGCCGTGCGAGGCCGCGAGCGCGGGGACGTTGTCGGAGATGCCGCCGTCAGCGCAGGTGCGTCCGCCGATCGATCCCGGGGGGAAGAAGCCCGGCAACGCGCACGAGGCGTAGACCGCGTCGGCGACTTTCACATCCTGCATGCCCGGCAGCCCCCATACCACCTGCGACGCCGCCTCGAGATCGACGGTGTTCACGAGCAGCGGGCGCGGCAGGTCGCGGAAGGTCCCCCTGGGCACGATGTCGCGCACGAGGCGCTCCAGCGGCTTCCCGAGATAGAGCGCCGGGGAGAGCATCCGCTTGGTGACCATCCCGATGTGGTCGATCCGGAACAGGTCGGACTTCCGCAGTTCGAGCGCGCGCCGTTCCATCTCGTCGATCGACATGCCGCCCACATAGGCTGCGGCGACCAGCGAGCCGATGCTCGTGCCGGCGACCATGGTGGGCCGGATGCCGCGCTCCTCGAAGGCGCGCAGCACGCCGATGTGCGCGAAGCCCTTGAGGCCGCCGCCGCCGAGGACGAGGGCGACTTTGGGGGGGAGGACGAGGCCTTGGCTGAGCGGGGAAGAGGACGACACTGGTGGCGGGAAGGCGGTTCGGTCGTCGTTTCGGTGCGTGGCGAGGATGGGGAACTCTGTCCTCTGTCGCGGGTTCTGTCCACCGGTGCTTCACATGATGCCCGATTCCTTTGCGAAGATATTCTCCGAGCTCGAGTCCGCGTCGATCCCGCGCACGAGAGCGCGGTAGAGCCGTTCCGGGAGCTCTACGGCTTCTTCATCGGACGCGGAGCCCGTTGGCAGGATGAGTACCAAGCAGGCGCAGCGCGCCAAGTCGGCTGGCAAATCGATCGCGGAGAAGCTCGCGCTGGTCGAGCGCATGCGGGAGCGCAACGCGCCCCTGAAGGCGCTGCGAGACGCCGCGCAGGCGAAGAAGGGGCCCATGAGCGGAGCCCGCTGAGGGTCGGTCTCGGCGCTCCCTCGCGACTACCTCGAGCGCCGCGGCGCCGGCGCACGTGCTCTATCCGCAGTTGCAGCGGATCGTCGCGCGGTACGTCCAGACGAAGGTGCGGCTGGCCGCGGCCGACGCACCGGAGGTGCCGGTGCTTGAGACGAAGCGCTCGCACATCAACTACATGGTCGCCGATACGAAGACGTGGGAGCAGAAGGCGGCGAAGCTCCTGGACGGGTCGAAGCGTGTAGCCGCCTGGGTCAAGAACGCAGGGCTCGGCTTCGCGATCCCGTATCTGCACAACGGCGTGCCGCACGAGTACCAGCCGGACTTCATCGTCCGGCTCGTGGTAGATCCGCCGGTGCACCTGGTGCTGGAGACGAAGGGCGGTCGTGACACGCTTTGGACGGTGAAGGCTGCGGCGGCGCGTCGCTGGGTCGCGGCGGTGAATGCGGATGGTGCGTACGGCGAATGGCGCTACGAAGTCGCGCATGACCCGCAGATCGATGTACCGCACTTCCTGGAGCAGCACACCACTGGCAGTCACGGTTCTTGAACAGCGAACGATATTGGCAACTTATTGCAAAATAACGGCTTAAGCTGTATCGTTCGGTGTTCACGAACAGAGGTCGCATGCTCAAGCCAGTCGATGTCGCGGTACTTCTATATCTCCTGCGCCATCTCCGGGAGAGCTTCGCGCACATGAGCGCGATGCTCGGCATCAGCAAGAGCAGCGCGCATGGCGCAGTGACTCGTCTCGAGCGTGCCGGACTCGTGCACAAGCTCAGCGAGGGAGGCGCGCGGGTCGCGCACGGTCCTGCGTTGGAGTTCATCCAGTTCGGAGTCCCCTACGCATTCGCCCCCGAGCTGCTGCCGAGGGCGAGGGGCGTTCCCACCGGCCTCGCGGCTCCGGGCCTCGCGAGTGAGCCGGACGCCCCGGAGCCGCTCGCTTTGGTCTGGCCGTCGCGACTCGGAGAGAGCGCTGGCGTCGGAATCAAGCCTTTGGTACCCGACGCGCCCGACACTGCGCTACGTGATCCACAGCTGTACCGATCGCTCGCACTCGTCGATGCACTTCGTACGGGAGATGTGCGCGAGCGCGAATATGCACGCCGTGCCTTCCGAGAAATCTTCGAGGCCGCGCGGGTCGGGAGCGCCTGACCCATGCGCCTGCTCCTCGTCGAGGATGACCCGCGGATGGCCGACACGGCCGCCCAGTTCCTGCGCAACGCCGGCTTCGCCGTGGACGTCGCGCCGGACGGCAAGTCCGCCCTGCGCGAATCCACCCTCAATCCCTACGACGTCGTGGTGCTCGATCTCGGGCTCCCCGATCTCGACGGTCTCGAGGTCTGCCGCCGGCTGCGCACGTCGGAGGCGCCGCTGCGCATCCTGATGGCCACCGCCCGCGATGGAGTCGACGACCGCATCGCCGGACTCGATACCGGTGCCGACGATTATATCGTCAAGCCGTACGCCTTGGGAGAATTGGTCGCCCGGATCCGCGCCCTCCTGCGCCGTCCCGCCGAGGTCCTGCCCTCGGTCCTGCTCGTCGGCGAGCTCGCGCTCGACACCGCCACGCGCGCCGCGCGTCGCACCTCGCGGCGGGGCACGCGGGAGATCCCGCTCACCACCAAGGAGTTCGCGGTGCTCGAGGTGCTCATGCGGCACCCCGGTGCCGTGCTCTCGCGCGAACACATCAGCGAGCACGCCTGGGACCAGAACTACGATCCGTTCAGCAACGTGATCGACGTCTACATCGGGCGGCTGCGCCGCAAGATCGACGCGCCCGGCGAGCCGCCGATGCTCGAGACGGTGCGAGGCGCCGGCTATCGGCTCGCGGTCCCGAACGTGCTCCCGCACGGTAGCACCGCATGACCGGCCGGAGCATCCGCCTGAGGCTCACGCGCTGGTACGCGGGCACGATCCTCGTGCTCCTGCTCGCCGCGACGGTCACGGTGCGCACCCTCGTGCGCCGGTCGCTCGAGAATGAGTTCGACCGCGCGCTCGAAGCCTCGGTGGGACTCGTGCAGGGCTTCTTTCGCGTGGAGATCGCCGAGTACCGGCAGATCGATGCCACGCTCGAGCACATCAGCGGCGAACTCGTGATCCCCGACCGGCGGATCGAGTTCCTGCGTCCCGACGGCTCGGTCTTCGTGCCGCGCACGACGCTCGCGACGCAGCGTCCCACCGAGGGGCTGAAGGTGCCGCTCCCGGTGCGCGAACGGCGCGTCGCGCTCAACCCCGCGCTCGCGCCCGGCTGGCAGGTGCGCATCACCGCCTCGCGCGCGTCGCTGGTGCGCCAGCAGCGGCAGGTCGATTCGGGCGCGCTGCTCGCGATTCCGCTCGCCGTCGCGCTCGCGGTGCTCGCCGGCTGGGTGCTCACGGGACGCACGCTCCGGCCCGTGGCGCAGATGGCCGACGCAGCCGACCGCATCACCGCCGGCGCCGGCGGCCGCCTCCCGATCGCCGTACCCGACGACGAGCTCGGTCGACTCGGCGCGCGCTTCAACGCGCTCCTCGACCGGCTCGACGACGCGCTCGTGCGACAGCGCCGCTTCCTCGCCGACGCGGCGCACGAACTCCGCACGCCGATCGCGCGCGCCCGCGGCGTCGGCGAACTCGCGCTCTCTCCCGGCGGCGCGCCCTCCGGTGATCGTGCCGCACTCGAGCAGACCCAGCACGAACTCGAGACCATGTCGCACCTGGTCGATGAACTGCTCGAGCTGGCCCGCACCGAGGCGTCGGGGATGCCGACGCGAATGGAACCGCTCTTCCTCGACGACCTCGTCGCCGAGGCGGGCCGTACGTTCGACGCGGTCGCGCGCCGGCGCTCGCAGCGGATCGCCGTGCAGGTGCCCGAGGAGGTGCCGTTGATGGGTGACCCGGTGGCGCTGCAGCGCCTCGTCGGGATCCTCGTCGACAACGCCCTCCGCTACTCTCCCGCCTGCGCGACGATCACCCTGCGCGCGCGCCGCGACGGCGCGGCCGGCGTCCTCGAGGTCGAGGATGCCGGGATCGGCATTCCCGACGAGGAGCGCGCCCGACTCTTCGAACGCTTCTTCCGCGGCTCGCGGGCGAGGCAGACCGCTCCGGATGGGAGCGGGCTCGGCCTCGCGATCGCGCAGGCGATCGCGCATCGGCATGGGGCGCGCATCGGCTTTCACGCGGCCCCGGTGCAGGGCACGATCGTCACCGTCGTCTTCGCGTAGCCACCCCCTGCGGCGCTTCGCGCGGGGGTCGGCGCGCGGTCCGCCGCGTTCATCGTGAGTTCATCATCGCCGCCTAGCTTCAGCCGCGATGCCAAACTCGAATCGCACCCAGTCGCGAACGCTCGGCCTCGCGCTCCGCGCCGTGCTCGCCATTGCCTGCGCCACACCGGTGTTCGCGCCGGAGCTCGCGGCGCAGTTCGCAGCGCAAGCGCCTCCGACCGCGCTCACGCTCACCGACGCCGTGCGACTCGCGGGCACCGTCGCTCCCGCGGCGCAGGCCGCCGCCGGTCGACGCGCCGAGACGGTCGGGCGCGCACGCACCGAGGCCCAGTGGGCCAACCCCACGCTCGAACTGCGGCGCGAGAACCAGGGCGCGCCGATCCCCTACGACGACTTCGCTACGCTCACTCTGCCGGTCGATCTCACCGGGCGCCGCTTCGCGCTCCGCTCGGCGCTCGGCGCCACGCGTGAACGCGCCGTCGCGGACTCGATCAACACGATGCGCTCGTCGGAGTTCGCTGCGGCGCGCGCCTGGTGGGAGGCATGGGCCTCGCGCACGATCGCGCGCATCGCCATCGAGCAGTCGGCGCTCTACGACCGCGTCGCGCGGCTCGACTCGCTCCGCGCGAGCGAGGGCGAACTCTCCGAAGCGCAGGCCTTCCGCATGCAGATCGAAGCGCAGCGCGCACGGCACGCGGCGGGGCAGGCGATCGCCGGCGACGCGCACATGCGCGCCTCGCTCGCCTCGCTCGTCGGCCGCGACGATCCGGCGGGCATCACGGTCGAAGGGCCCGCGCCCGCGCTCGACTCGCTGCCGACGATCGCGCTCGCGATCTCCGCCGCGGGCCGCGACCGGCCCGACCTCAACGCCGCCCGCGCGATGGAGCGCGCCGCCGACCGCCGCGCCGCCGCCGAAGTGCGCGGCACGCTGCCCGATGTCGGGCTGAGCGGCGGATACAAGGGCACCGGCGGCTACTCCACCACGACGATCGGCGTGATCCTCACCGCGCCGCTGCTCAACCT
>JAYTNC010000307.1:0-2237 GCA_043748515.1 Gemmatimonadota bacterium
GGACTGCCGACGGGGTCGAGCGCCGTCGTCCATTCCTCCGCGGAGCTCACGAACTTCTGGAGCACCGCCTTCACCTACAACATCTCGTCGTTCGGGAACTCGATGTGCGTGAGCTGCGCGCGTGGCGGCCCGATGCTGCGCGTCTCGCCGTATCACCGCGTCTCGGTGAACCTCAACGGGGACGGGCGGAAGGCATTCGTGCCCGAGTTCGAGGCTCGGATCGCGTCCGGTGACGAGGGGCGGACCTGGGCGGCGATGGCGCAGGTCGGACTGCTCGGCCGCCTCGGCACACGCACCTCGCTGGAGATCGAGGGCTCGTTCGAGCGCCGCTCCGACGACACGCAGTGGGTGCGCAACTACGGCGCGGTCTTCAGCGACACGATCCACCACACCTTCGCGGCGCTCGCGCAGGACATCCTCGGCATCACGGCGCGCGCGAACGTGACGATCACGCCGGCGCTGAGCGTGCAGCTCTACGCGCAGCCGTTCATCGCGAGCGGGTCCTTCTCCGACTGGCGCGAGATGGTCGACGCGCGGAACAAGTCGTACGCGGGGCGCTATGCGCCGTACGGCGGCGGCGCGTCGCCGGCGGGATTCAACCAGAAGCAGTTCAACTCCAACGCCGTGATCCGCTGGGAGTACCGGCCGGGGTCGGTGTTCTTCGTGGTCTGGCAGCAGGGGCGGTTCGATTCGCGCGAGCCGGGGACCTTCGAGGCGGGGCGCGACCTCAGGAACCTCTTCTTCACGCATCCGGACAATACGCTGCTCGTGAAGTTGTCGTACTGGTTCAATCCGTAGGGTTCGGGGAGCGTCCCGCAACTGCAACGGCGTTCACCACAGAGGGCACAGAGGGCACAGAGGGCACAGAGAACGGCGGACGAGTGCCTACTTCAACCGCACGTACAACTGCTTGCACCACAGGGGGCACAGGGAACACAGGGGATTTCGTGCCAGTGCCGATCCCCCTGTGCCCCCTGTGGTGAAGTAGTCCACAGCCCCTGATGCGAACCCGCCGCATCCCGCATATTCCGCCCCCATGCCCCTCTTCCCGGATACCACGCGCGACGCCCGTCGCGTGATCCTCGCGTCGTCCCTCGGCACCGTCTTCGAGTGGTACGACTTCTATCTCTACGGCTCCCTCGCCGCGATCATCAGCCGGCAGTTCTTCTCGGGCGTGAATCCGACCGCGGCGTTCATCTTCGCGCTGCTCGCCTTCGCCGCCGGCTTCGCGGTGCGCCCGTTCGGCGCGCTCGTCTTCGGACGGCTCGGTGACCTCGTCGGCCGCAAGCACACCTTCCTCGTCACCATCGTCATCATGGGCGTGTCGACCTTCGTGGTCGGCGTCCTGCCGTCGTACGCGACGATCGGCATCGCGGCGCCGGTCGCGCTCGTCCTGATGCGCCTGCTGCAGGGCCTCGCGCTCGGCGGCGAGTACGGCGGTGCGGCGACGTACGTGGCCGAGCATGCCCCGCACGGCGCGCGCGGTGCCTACACGTCGTGGATCCAGACCACCGCGACGCTCGGACTCTTCCTCTCGCTGCTCGTCATCACCACCTGCCGCATCGTGCTCGGCACCGAGGCCTTCGAGTCGTGGGGCTGGCGCATCCCGTTCCTCGTGTCGCTCCTGCTGCTCGGCGTCTCCGTCTGGATCCGCCTCATGCTCGACGAGTCGCCCGTGTTCAAGGCGATGAAGGCCGAGGGCACGCAGTCGAAGGCGCCGCTCACCGAGTCGTTCGCGCGGTGGCCCAACCTGAAGATCGTGCTGCTCGCGCTCTTCGGTCTCACCGCGGGTCAGGCCGTGGTCTGGTACACGGGGCAGTTCTACACGCTCTTCTTCCTCACGCAGACGCTCAAGGTCGATCCGCAGACGGCGAACGTGCTGGTCGCGGTCTCGCTCCTCCTCGGCACGCCGTTCTTCGTCGTCTTCGGTGTGCTCTCCGACCGGATCGGCCGGAAGCCGATCATCCTGGCCGGCTGCGCACTCGCGGCGCTCACGTACTTCCCGCTCTTCAAGGCGCTCACGCACTACGCGAACCCTGCGCTCGAGTCGGCGCAGCAGCGCGCGCCGGTCGTCGTGGCGGCCGATCCCGCCGACTGCTCGGTGCAGTTCAATCCCGTGGGCACGAGCAAGTTCACGTCGAGCTGCGACGTCGCGAAGGCCGGCCTCGTCGCGCGGGGCGTGCCGTACAGCAATGAGGAGCGCCCCGCGGGCAGCGTCGCCGAGATCCGCGTCGGCG
>JAYTNC010000308.1:0-1724 GCA_043748515.1 Gemmatimonadota bacterium
ATGTCCGCCTCTCCGCTGCCGTCCCGTGAGGACGCCCTCGCCCTGCTGGAGTCCTGGACCGCGAGCGAGTCGCTGCGCAAGCACATGCTCGCCGTCGAGGCCGCCATGAAGGCCTATGCCCGCCAGTACGGCGAGGACGAGCACCGCTGGGCGCTCACGGGCCTCCTGCACGACTTCGATTACGAGCGCTTCCCCAATGCCGCCCAGGCCGCCGACACCGAGCATCCGAGCGAAGGCGTGCGACACCTGCGCACACTCGGATATCCGGACGACATCTGCACCGCCATCCTCGGCCACGCGCTCTTCACCGGCGTGCCGCGCGAGACCCGCATGGCCAAGGTCCTGTTCGCGGTCGACGAACTCTGCGGCCTCATCACCGCCGCGGCACTGGTCCGCCCGTCGCGCTCCGTGCTGGATCTCGAAGCCTCGTCCGTGAAGAAGAAGATGAAGGACAAGGCCTTCGCCCGCGGCGTCTCACGCGATGACGTCATTAACGGAGCGGCCGACCTCGGCGTCGAACTCGACACGCATATCGCCTTCGTCATCGAGGCGATGCGCGGGAGCGCGTCCGCGCTCGGCCTCGCGGGTCCGTCCCCCTCCTGAACCGTGGGCATTAGTACCCAACGGTTCCCAACGCCCGGCGCCGATCCCGCGTATGGGAGGACGTGATCACTGAGACACTTTCATGACCGCGATCGCCCTCCCGTGGGCGAGTGTTCCGAGGACGCTCGTGACTGAGCGGCCGGCGGACGAACGCGACCTCGTGCTCGCCGCGCAGCGCGGCACGCGCGAGGCCTTCTCGGAGCTCGTGCGCCGCCACCAGCGGCGCGCGTACGTGGTCGCGCGGTCGATCGTGATGAATCACGAGGACGCGGAGGACGCGGTGCAGGAGGCCTTCCTGCACGCGTTCAAGGCGATCGACCGGTTCCTGCCCGACCAGGCGTTCGGTGCGTGGCTGCACCGGATCGTCGCCAACGCCGCGCTCGACGTCACGCGCCGCCGCAAGGTGCGCGACGCCGACGAACTTCCCGAGACGGTCGCCTCGCCGTTCCGGGATCCCGCCGAGTCCAGCGAGCTGCGGACGCGGCTGAAGGACGCGCTCGAAACGCTCCCCGCGCGGCAACGCTCGGTGATCGTGCTGCACGACGTCGAAGGATTCAAACATGCGGAGATCGGCAAGATGCTCGACATCCCGGAAGGGACGGCGCGCTCGGATCTCCATTACGCCAGGTCTCACCTGCGCCGGATCCTCGGCGAGGTGCGGAGCGGACTATGACCGAACACACGAACGGCCCGGCCCTCGTCCGGGATGACGCACTCACCAACGAACTGCGCGCGATCGTCGCGCCGCCGGGCGACCCGGGCTACTGGGACACGCTCGAGGCGCGGATCATGGCGCGCATCGAGCGCGGGCAGGAGGAGGCGCGCTGGTGGGCCCTCTCCGAGCGCGCGTACCGCATCGGCATGATCGCCGCCGGCCTCATGCTGATCGTGGCCGGCTCCGTCTACCTGCGTTCGCGCGCGGTCGAGACGCGGATGGCCTACGAGAGCGTCATCGAGACGCCCGGCATGGACCAGCCCGTCTTCGCGCGCCGCCACAACCCTCTCGACGAGCGCCGGGCGACCCTGCGCGCGGCGACGGGACACTGAGGAGCGCGTGCGATGACGCGAACCAAGGGGATGGCGCTGGCGTTCTACATGGTGGCGGTCGCGGCCGGTGCGGC
>JAYTNC010000309.1:0-9931 GCA_043748515.1 Gemmatimonadota bacterium
AGCGAGTCGGCCACGGCGTTGGTCTGCGTGATCGTCACGTTCACCGGCGCCCCCGTGCTGTTCGGCGTGTTGACGTAGAACTCGTTCGCCAGCCGGTACTGCCGGCGTCCGATGCGGTACGTGCCGAAGCTGAACTGCACGCGCGGTTGCACCACCGTGAAGAGGATCGAATCGGGACGATGGCCCGGCGCATTGGCGCGCACCCAGGCGGAGCCGACGCCCACGAACGAGACGCGCCCCGACTGCGAGTAGTACTCGCCGGGCAGGATCGTGTCGGGTACGGTCACGCGCAGCACGGTCGTGTCGGACGACGAGTAGGTGATGCGCAGCGTGTCGGTCACGTAGTGCGCGGCGTTGAGCGTGTCGGCGGCGTAGACGGTGAACGCCACTGGAGGTGCGTAGTTGTTGTACGTGCCGCCGCCGGAGACGTACGTCTTCGGCGTGGTGACGCCGAAGCCGATCGAGTCCGCCTGGTAGCCGTTGGCCGAAGCGTTGATCTGCACCGTGCCGGGCGTGCGGCCGCGGAGCGTGAAGTACGCGTAGCTGGTGCCGGCCGGGATGATCACCGAGTCGGGCAGCGACGCCACCGCCGCGTTGCTCGACGCGAGCCGCACCACCAGCGGCGCGGTCAGGGTGTTGGGCGCGTAAACGTATGCGTCGGGACGGTTCTGTCCGGCGCCCACACGCGCCGTGGGCACATAGATCCGGATGCGCGGCCCCACCACGGTGTACAGCACCGAGTCGGCGAAATGGCCGCTCGCGGTCACGCGCACCCAGGCGGTGCCGGGATTCCCGCCCGGGATGACGCGCGCGGCGCTCGTGTAGTACTGGTCGGCACCGATCACGACGTTCGGCGTGTTCACGCGCATCACCGTCGTGTCACTCGAGGAGACCGTCACCGCGAGCGCACTGCTGCGCCAGCTCGCGCCGCGCAGCGAATCGGTGGCGTAGATCGTGAGGCCCGCCTCGGGCGAGGTCGTGTTGAGCGATCCGCCGCCGCTCACGGTCACGCCCGGCGTGGTGACGATCACGCTCCGCGTCGACCCGCTCCACCCGGTCGCGGTGGCGGTGATGCTACTGGTGCCCGGCGCCCGCGCACGCACCGTGAAGTACGCATAGCTCGATCCACCCGGGATCGGCACGATCGCCTGAGCGACGGTGAGCGCGGTCGTGTCGCTGCTCGTGATCGTGACCGGCACGCTCACGTTCACGGTCGACGGCGTGTAGACGTACCAGTCGTTGCGGTACTGGCCGACACCGATGCGCGTCGTGGGTTGGTACATAGTGAGCACAGCGGCCTGCGTCGTCACGCTCGCCGCCGTGCCCGTCACACCGGCCGCGGCGGGCGTCACGGTGCTGCCACCCGCACCGATCGCACGGATCACGACGTTCGCGGCGAGCTGCCCCGCCGGGATGAACGCCGGGTCCGGCGAGATCGAGACGCGTCCTGCCGTCCCGTAGCTGTACGTGATGAATGTGCCACCCGCCGGCGCGACGTCGGTCAACAGCACCTGCGTCGAGAGCTCATCGTTCACGAGCAGCGTGTACCCCGTCGTCGTGAAGCGCACGCCTGCCTGCACGGTGAGCACCGCGGTGTCGCCAGCGTAGCCGCCGCCGCCACCGTCGGTCGCGAAGACGCGCGTGGTGCCGGCGTTGCGACCATTGAGGTTCGCCGTGCCTGCCGTCGAACCCGCGGCGATCGTCACCGACGTCGGCGCGAAGAAGGCGAACGTGTCCGCCACCGCGAGATTCACGGTCACGGCACTCGCGAACGGCCGGCTCAGGTAGATCGGGATCGCCGCATTGGTCGCCGAGCGCCCGATCGCGAGCGTGTCGCGTCCGAACGAGATGATCGCCGGCACGGCGTTCGTCACCGTGATGGTCACCGGTGCCGAGGTGATCGTCGCGCTCGTCGCGCTCGTCGTGCTCGTCGCGGTGATGGTCGTCGAGCCGATCGCGACGCCGGTCACCACACCACTCGGCGAGACGGTCGCGATGCCCGCGGCGGCGCTGGTGAACGTGAACGCGCCGCCGGGGATGAAGAAGCCGTTGGCGTCGCGGCGGCGCGCCGTGAGCACCACCGAGCCCGTCGGCGCCACGCTTGCGGCGCCCGGTGAGAGATCGATCCCCGTCATCACCTGCGCGACGTTCAGCGAGGCGGTGCCCACCACGCCCTGCGCGCTCGCGCGGATCGCGGTGAAGCCGTTCGCCACCGCGAGGGCGCGGGCCGTCGCCGTGCCGATCGAGTCGAGGCTCGCGACCGACGGATTCGACGAGGCCCACGCGAAGCTGATGCCCGGCAGGACGACGTTGAGCGTGTCGTACGCCACGGCGCGGTAGCTGCGCGTGCCCGCGAGCGCGGCGATCGAGAAGGTGTCGCTCACCACGAAGGTCGCCGAGTCGCGCACGACGGCGATGCGGGTGATCGGCGTGAGCACGGTGAGGTTGGCCACGCCGGTCACGGCGCCGGACGTCGCGCGCACCTGCGTGGCGCCGAGGCCGACGCCGGTCGCGACGCCCGCGGTCGTGATCGACGCGATCGCGCCCGAGCCCGTGCTCCAGGTGAAGCCCGGCTGCGCGGTGAGCGCGACGCCGAGGCCGTCGACGGCTTGGGCCGCGAACGGATACGATGCGCCGAGATAGATCGAGCGCGGGTCGGGCGTCACACGGATCGTCGCGAGCCGCTGCTCGACCACGACGCGCGCCGAGTCGCGCGTGCCGCCGGATTCGGTCACGACGATCCAGGCCGCGCCGTTCGCGATCGCGGCCACGCGGCCGCTGTCATTCACCGACACGGCCGCGACATTTCTCGATGCCCATGTGAAGACGCCGGGTACGACCGCATTGGCGCCGTTGCGCGCCGTCGCCACGAGGAGGCGCGTCGCGCCGATCGCGGTGAGCGTGTCGACCTGTGGCGCGACGCTGGTGCTTGCGATGCCCGAGGTGCCCGTGGCGTTCACGGTGAACGGGGATCCGGTGAGTCCCGCCGCGGTGACGGTCAGCACCTGCGCGCCGGTGAGCGGCGCAAGCGTCCAGTTGACGCTCGCGAGGCCTGCGATGTCGGTCGTGTCGGCCGCCGCGCTCGTCGAACCGCTCGCGACCGAGAATCCGACCGAGAAGCCGACCGTCACGCCGGCGACGGGGTTGGCGTAGCCGTCGGTCGTGCGCACGACGATCGGCTGCCCGAGCGCCGTGCCCGGAGCAGCCGCCTGTCCGCCGCCCGAGACGAGCGCCACGACGCTCGCGGCGCGCGGCGTGATGCTGATCGCGGTCGACGTGTCGCCCTGCAATCCCGCGGCGCTCACCAGGAGTCGATAGCCGTTCCCGGCGCGCGTGATGCGGAAGTCGTCGAACCGTGCGATGCCCAGCACCGCGCGCACGCGCGTCACGCCGGTGAGCGCCGCGTCAGTGGGATTCACCGCGAAGCCGAGCGTGACGGAATCGGCGAAGGTCGCGTCGCGGGCACCGCCGACGGTCCGCGCCTCCACGAGCAGTGCCGGGATGCTGTCACCGGCCTGGTACGTGCTGCCGACTTCCTGCGTGATCACGAGTTGGTTGGCGGCGACCGCGATCGCGATGGCGCTCACCAGGAGATTCGTCACACCTGGGCTGCTCACGGTCACGGTCTGCGTGCCGGCGGCGCTGCCGAGCGTCCAGATGAAGCTCACGATGCCCTGCGCGTTCGTGACGCTCCCCGATGGGACCACGCTGCCGCCCCCTACGCTCGTGACCACGCTCACTGGCGCACCGGCGAGTGGCTGGCCGTCCGTCGCGGTGAGGCGCACGCTCACCGCCTGCGGCAGTGCGGCGAGGGTCGCAGCGGTCTGCGCGCCGCCGCTCACCACGCCGAGCGAGGACGGCCTAGGCAGCACCACCAGCGTCGCCGTGTCCTCGGCGGCGCCGGTGGGGAGCTGCGCGCGGATGCGCGCGATGCCGCGTTGGTTGGTCGTGACGCCCGAGCCCGCGCTCTGGGAAGCAAGTGTCGCACGCGACGGATCGAGTGACGAGTACACGATCGGCACGCCGCTGATCGCAGTGACCTGACCGTCGCGAGCCATGGCCGTGAAGCTGAACGCGTCGCCTGCGGTGACGGTGAGCGTCTCCGGAGTGATCGTGATCGCGGTCGCCTGCGACCCCACGCCCACGTAGGTGAGCGGCACGGCAGCGGGCGGCGGCGGCGGAGAGCCCGGCGCGCGGGCCTGCGCGAGCACGGCGATCGGACCGCCACGGAAGACCGTGTCCCCGGCCGCGTTCACATACGCGAGCGAGAGCGAGAGCGCTTCGCCGGCGCTCGCCGCCGCACCCGCCGTGATCGGCACTCGCAGGTCGAGCGCCACCGAATCGACATTGGCGGGGAAAAGGACGAGCGTGTCGAGCGCGATCGTGAGGTCGGCGCGCCGGAAGACGACCCGCACGCGCTCGAACGGCACCACCGACCCGGCGCCCGCGGCGACCGAGGCCAGCGGCGAAGGGAACTCCGCCACGAACGAGAGCCCCGTGGCGAAGCGCATCCCTTCGCCCGGACCCGTCACCTCGCGGCCGCACGAAAGCAACGCGAGGCCGGCCGCACCGATCGCGGTCAGCAGTCGGCGGGGACGGGGGAGGTGGGTCCGGAGCGACGGAGTCATATGAGGAACGTATGCCGGGGCCGGGTGAGAACAAACGACCTGCGTCACACTTACATAAGGGAAGAAGGCCGCGGCGTCCAGCGCCGCGGCCCTCCTGCCACCCCTTCACCGGTTCAGCGGGTCGCCGCCGGCACCTGCCGCTGCGCCTTGGTGCACTCGCGCCAGGTCGCCGGCTGGCCGTTCGGACCGTTCGGCAGCGGGTCGATCGTCTGGTGCGGCTGGAAGGTCGGATCCTCGCTCGCGAGGTAGACGAGCATCGCCAGCAGGGTCGCGTTGTGCTTGAGATCGGCTTCCACGACCTTGTCGAACGAGTCGCGGTCGGTGTGCCACGTGGTCGAACCATAGTCCCAGCCGAGCGCGCCGGTCCCGTACGACGGCGCCTTGTAGCAGGCGAAGCTGGCGTTGTCGCTGCCGCCCGTGGCCTGGCTCCCGGTAGGCTGGAAGCGGATGTACCGCGTGAACTCGGTCGGGATCTCGCGGAGATAGCCCGCGAGGCGATCGCCGGCGCCCGCGATCGGGCCGGCCGAGAGGTTCACGATGCGCCCGGTCCCGTTGTCCTGATTGAACAGCGCGTGTAGGCCGCCCACGACCTCGGGATGGTCCTCGCTGTACGCGCGCGAGCCGTTGAGCCCCTGCTCCTCGCCGTTCCAGTGCCCGACGATGATCGTGCGCTTCGGGTTGGGATACACGCGGCGCAGGATGCGGAGCGCCTCCATCATGGTGATCGTGCCGGTGCCGTTGTCGGTCGCGCCGGACGCCGCCGCCCACGAATCGAAGTGGGCCGAGAGCACGACGTACTCGTTCGGACGCTCGGTGCCCTTCATCTCGGCGATCACGTTGTGCACCGGGCGCTCACCGAGGACCTCGCTGTCGGTGAAGGCGCGGACGCGCGGGCCCTGACCGGCGCGCGACATGCGATACAGGAGCCCGTAGTCCTCGCAGCCCACCGCGAAGCTCGGCACGGTCTGGTTGGGCGAACCGAACACCTTGTTGATGCCCGGGTAGTTCGACCACTGGAACGTGAAGACCGCGATCGCGCCGGCGTCCTTGAGCTTCTGCCAGACGGAGCGGCCGCCGCTCATCGCGACGTTCAGGTTGTTCCACGAGAGCTGCAACTCCTGCTGCGCCGCATTCACGCGCGCGATCTCCTCCGGCGTGCCGAACTCCTGCCACTGCTGCGGCGAACGGCACGAGAGGCGCGGCACGCTCATCAGGAAGATCTTCCCCTTCACGTTCGGCAGCCAGGCGTCGAACGCGTCGGGCGTCGAGATGTTCGCGGGGTACGCGATCGCTTCGCCCTCGATCGGCGCGCCGCCGGTGCTCGGGCTCCACGCGAGTGCGACCGCCTCCAGCGAGCGCACGCGCGGCGCGATCAGGTCCACATGCGTCACGCCGCGGTTCCAGCCGAGCCAGGTGCCGTAACGCTCACGGCGCGCGCTCACGCCCCAGGATGCGTACGTATTCACGAGCCAGTCCTGCGCCCCGTCGGACTGCGGCGACGCGGTGAGGCGCTGGCCATGCCGGTCCATCAGCACCTGCGCGAGCGTCATCGCCTGCGAGCGGTTCATCCCCTCGTCGAGGAGGCGCAGGATGGTCGGGTTGGTGACGGCATCTCGGCGCACGTACGCCGGATACTCCGCGGCGGGGATCGGATCGGCGGAGCGGTCGCGATTGACCGGCGCGGCCGGACGGCCCGGCTGCGCCATGAGCGGCGCCGAGACGAGGGCGAGGGCGATGAGCGAGCGGAAGGACACGAGCGACTCCTCTCTACGGGGTGGACGACCCTGCAACCTACAGTTTCGGCGAGAGCCCGTCGGCGAGCGACGAGCGATAGGCTCTCCACGCAGGCAATACGCCCACGAGGGTGCCAGCGCTCACGACGAGCGCGAGGTACGACCACTCGGTCGTGCCGAGCGGGTGCAGCGTGAGGGCGAGGCCGAACCGTGCCTCGACGGTCGACCGGGCCAGCGCGATGCCTCCGTAGACGAGCGCCACGCCCGCTGCCGCGCCGACGAGTGCGAGCAGGCCCGACTCGAGCACGAGCAGCGTCACGATCGCGCGCGGCCCCGCGCCCACGGCGCGCAGGATCGCCATCTCGCGCCGCCGCGACTCGAGCGAGGCGTAGAGCGCGACGACCATGCCGATCAGCCCCACGAGCAGCGTGAACAGCGCCACCACGCGGAGCCCCACCTCGGCGCTGCCGATGGTCTGCCAGAGCTGCTGCAGCGCCACGCCCGGGATGATCGCGGTCAACGGCTCCTGCGGGTCCTCGTTCATCTCGCGTTGCAGCTGCAGCGTCTCGAACCGATTCTTGGTGCCGAGCAGGAAGGCGGTGATCGGCGGCTGCGTGCCCGGCGCGAGCGCGGGTGCCGGCGGGCCCATCATCAGGCCACCGCTCTGCTCCTCCGCCTCGTGCATCGCGGTGAGGCCCTCGAGCGTGGTGTAGAGCGCGCGGTCGATCGGCGTGAACGTCCGCGCGATCACTCCGCTCACCGTGAACGGATGCGCTTCGTGCTGGGCGAACGAAACGGCGGCGAGTCCGTGCGCGAGCGTCATCTTGCTGCCCACGGAGTAGCCGAGCCGCTCGGCGACCTCCGAGCCGACCGCGATCTCGCGATCGCCGCTCGGTGCGTTGCCGCTCGCGAACGTCACGCCCTGATCGCGAAAGCGATAATGCGCGAAGAAGGCCGCGTTCGTGCCGATCACGCGATGCCCGCGGTGCGCATCGCCGAGCGCGTAGGGGATCGTCCATTTCACGGCGGGGTGCGCGGCCCAGCGCTCGTAGGTCGCCCACGAGACGCTGCCATTGGGCACCGACATGCCGAAGACCGTCGAGAGCAGTACCTGCGTGGTGCCGCCGCGCGCCCCGACGATCAGGTCGGTGCCGCGGATGGTGCCCGCGAAGCTCTCGCGCACACCGAGCCGCACATGCTCGATCCCCACGAGCAGCGCGACCGAGAGCGCGATGCTCGCGGCGGTGAGCGTCGAGATCAGCCGGCGATTGCCGAGCGAGCGCCAGGCGAGCGAGAGGAGGAACATCAGCCCACCAACTCGCGCATGGCGGCCTTGTTGACGTCGGGAAGCTCGACGGTGCGTCCGAACTTCGACGCGAGCGAGAGGTCGTGGCTCACGAAGACGAGCGCGCTCCCCGCCTCTTCGCAGCGCGCGAAGAGCAGCTCGAGGAATCGGTCGCGCCGGTCGGAGTCGAGCGCGCTCGTGGGCTCGTCGCAGACGACGAGCTCGGGCGAACCGATCAGCGCGCGCGCGACACCGACGCGTTGCTGTTGCCCGACGCTCAACGACGTGACGGGCTCGTCGAGCAGGCTCGCGATCTCCAGCCGCTCCGCGAGATGCGTCGCCTCGGTGTTCGCGTCGGCGCCCTTGAGGCGCGCGCGCCGGGCGTGCGAGAGCCGGCAGGGCAGGGTGATGTTCTCCCGCACCGTGAGGTACGGGATGAGGTTGAACATCTGGAAGACGTATCCGAGGTGTTCGGCGCGGAAACGGTCGCGGGCGCCGCTGGGCAGCGCGCTGATCGTGGTGCCGAGCACCTGCACCGTGCCGGTGCGCGGCACGAGCACGCCAGCGAGGAGTCCGAGCAGCGTCGTCTTGCCGCTGCCGCTCGGTCCATGCAGGAAACAACGCTCCCCGCGCTCGATCGTGAGCGCGGGGAGGTCGAGCACGTCGCGTCCGCCCCTGTAGGCGAAGCGGACGTCGCGGAGTTCGACGGCGGGGCCGCTGGTCCGGCCGGTGCCGTCGCTGGCCGCGCTCACCGGCCCGTGTAGGGCTTCATGCTGATCCCCTCGATCGTGAAGCCGACCTGACCGTACGGCGAATCGTAGTTGGTGATCCGCAGCGTCCCCTCGAGCCAGATCGCGTCGAAGAGGCCGAGCTTCACGGCCTTCTTCCCGACCATGTGCACGAACGCCATCTGGTTGGGCGGAGGCGGAGGCGTGTGCACGCAGGCGCCGTAGTACGGTACGAGCAGGAACTCCGCACCCTCCTGATCGGCGTCGTCGAGCGGCACGATGAAGCCCGGCACGCGCACATACTGGCCGTCGAGCTTCTTGAGCGTGTCGGAGACCTTGCCGGTCTCGTAGTCGAGCCCCGCGAGGAGCCGCCAGTCCACGCTCGCGAAGGCGCCTTGCGGCATCGCCGAGGGCGGCACGGCGGCGGGGCGCTGTTGCGCGCCGAGTGGCGCGTCCGACGCGCACGGCGCGGCTGCGAGCGCGCCCGCGAGCGTGCCCGCGACGAGCAACGTGCGCAAAGCGGACGGTACGGAACGGGCAGAGGTCGTGCGGAGCGCGGTCATGCGGGTGATACCCCACGGCGAGGGAGCGGTGCGGCGGACGACTGTCTGACGACGGTCTGCTGAAATTACTGCCTCGGGCGCCTTGGCGTTGGCTCGGCCGCGCTGCGGGAGACCGCCACCGGCTTCGCTTGAACGATAGCGCGCCCAGCCGTATACTGAACGAGACGCAGGACGCCACCGGCGCCCGGCCACACCAGGCCGGGCGTCGGATGTTTCTACACCCCGAGAGGCACGCCGGTATGATCGAGGCGCTCAAGCAGAAGCTGACGGACGAGGCGGAGAAGCTCCGCTTCGAGCTGAACGTCACGCTCCCCAACGAGATCCGGAAGGCCGTCGAACTCGGCGACCTCCGAGAGAACTCGGAGTACAAGGCCGCCCTCGAGCGTCAGCAGTTCGTGCAGGCCCGCCTTGGCCAGCTCACGAAGCGCCTCTCCAAGCTGTCGTCGATCGACGAATCGCAGATCGCCACCGATGCCGTGGGCATGGGCTCCAAGGTCGTGGTCATCGATCAGGACTCGAAGGCACGCGAGAAGTACCACATGATCTTCGGCGACGCCGAGGACTTCGACGAGGGTCAGGTGACCATGTCGTCACCGATCGGGCGTGCGCTGCTCGGCAAGAAGGTCGGCGAGCTCGTGCTGCTCAAGCTGCCCGACATGAAGCGCAGGCTCAAGATCGTCGAGTTGCGGACGATCCACGACGAGCCGGCCTAAGCCGGCGGCATCGCCGGCGTCGTCGCCGGAGCGCGGCGGCCGCGCTTGCGCCAGAAGATGAACGCGAGCGCGAGCAGCGAGCCGGCCATGGCGAGCGCCATGTCCTTCTGCGCGTCGAACGGATCGCCCTGCGTCCCGAGATAGGCTTCGCCGAGCTCGCCACCGAACGCCTCCGCCGCGAGCCACTCGATGGTCTCGTAGATCACCGCGTGCGAGTTCATGAAGAAGAGCGGCATCAGGAATCGCCAGACGCCGGTCGGCGGCGCCTTCGCGGCGAAGAG